>JBAQXA010000728.1:0-3784 GCA_049299195.1 Nocardioides sp. | reverse complement strand
GTACTGCTAGGTGAGGAGCCTCACTGCATCACGAAGAGGCCCTTGTAGTACGGAGCGCCGAACGACGGGTCACCATGGAAGTTCCCGACCTTCTCGCCGTACATCATCATCTCGTTGCGGAAGGCCGTCGGGATCAGCGGGAGGAACTCCGTGCCGATCTTCTCGTCCAGCGCGCCCCAAGCCGCAGCCTGCTCATCGAGAGGCTTGGTCGAGATCGCGTCCATCTCCGCGTCGATCGCTGCCTCAGAGAAGAACGAGGTGTTGTAAGCAGCACCGGTCTTCAGCAGCGGCGGGATCATGGTCAGGCCCGACGGCCAGTCCGAACACCAGTTCACACCGCGAAGGTTGAGCTTGGCGTTGGTCTTGTCATCCGGGTTCAACCAGATGTCGTAGGGCGAAACCTCGATCGGAATGCCGGTCAACTCGAAGCCAGCCTCAGCCATGCCTGCCACGAGGGCCTTCTGGCCGTCCTTGGCCAGCGGGTCGGGCTCGAAGAAGACGTTGGTCAACTTGTAGGGCATCTCAACGCCGGCCTCTTCCAGCAGAGCCTTGGCCTTCTCCGGGTTGTAGGTGAACTGCTCACCATCGGCGTAGTAGTCCGGCTTGCCGGCCATGCCCGGAGGCATCACCGAGTTGGCGGGCACACGGGTCACGTTGGGGATTTCACCCGTCGCGAGCCAGATCTCCTCGTAGGGGATGGCATAGGCGAGTGCCTTGCGAACCCGAATGTCGGTGATCTTGGTGTAGTCCGGCGCCATGAAGCTGGTGCACTGGGCCGACTGCTTGACCAGGCGATCACCCAGGGTGGTGGTGAGCTTCTGGAAGTTGGCCGAGTTGATGCCGCTGTGCACGACCGCAGCCTGGCTGTCGGTGTTGCCGCTCAGCATGATCTGGTCGACCTTGTTCTGATCCTGATTGAACTTGACGACGATCTTGTCGGCGTACTGGTGCCGTGCCGGGTCGGTGGCCGGATCCCACTGGTCGTTCTTGACCAGGACGAGTTCCTCGCCGGAGCGGAAGGACTCGATCTTGTAGGGGCCGGTCGACAGCGGCTTCTTGCCGTAGGCGGGCGGTGCGCTGGCGTCGCCGAGCGGAGCCGGGCCCATCGCCATGAAGGTGCCCCACCAGTCCATGTCGGCGAACGGCTTGGACATCTTGATCGTGATGTCGTTGCCGCTGACCGTGATGCCGTCGTAGGCCGCGTCCGGGTCGGTGTAGGGGCCCTTGTAGTCGGCGCCACCGGCGAAGTACGTCTTGGAGTACTCCGTGCCGGGACCGGCTGCGAAGGTGTCCGAGTCGAGCGAGCGCTTGATGCCCCAGGCAACTTCGTCAGCGGTGACCGGGTTGCCGTTCTCCCACTTGACGCCGTCACGCAAGGTGAAGGTCCACTCGGTGAAGTCGTCGTTGGGACGACCCAAGTCGGTGGCGAGGTCGGGCACGAGCTCCATCTCGCCGCTCTCGGGGTTCATCAGGTACTGCGTGAGCGACCGGTTCGTCCAGGCCTGCTGCAGCGAGTTGCCCAGCACAGACCAACCTTCGGTCGGGTCCAGGGTCGTCGGACCGGGGTCGCCCGGCACGTAAACCGTGAGGGTGCCGCCTGCAGTTGCGCCCTCGATGTCAGGTGCGGGCCCTTCTGCGTTCGGATTCTTCTGGAAGCCGCTACTGGCCTCTTCGAAGTCATCCGGAGTTGCGTTGCCATCGCCAGGGGTATCGCTACTCCCGCCGCCACAGGCGGCGAGGGAGAGCAGCGCGACGCCGGCGAGAGCCGCAAGTGGCTTACTCCGTCTCATGCTGTCCAGCCTTTCTTTTTTCGTGCCCGGACAGGTCTTGGCCGGGCCACGTTGGTTGCCCGTCTAGCGACGGGTCTTCGGGTCGAGCGCGTCTCGGATCGCGTCGCCCAAAAGGTTGAGTGCGAGCACCAGCAGCACGATGCCGATCAGTGGCTCCCACAGATAGAGGGGGTAGACCTGGAAGAAGTCGGTCGCCTTCAAGATCGTCTGGCCCCACGAGGCTCCGTCCACGCCAATACCGAGGAACGCGAGGCCGGCCTCGGCAGTCACGAAGCTCGGCAGCATCAACGATGCGGAGACGACGATCGGAGCGACCAGGTTGGGCAGCAACTCTCGGCTCAGAATGCGGGAGGTCGGCATACCGAGAACTTGGGCGGCCATGATGAACTCCCGCTCGCGGAGCGAGAGCACCTCACCGCGGATCAGACGGGCGACGCCCATCCAGCCAAACATCGTCAAGATGACGATGAGGCTCCAGAACTTCACCGACGCATAGCGGTCGGGCTCGTCACCGAACCGCTCGGCCAGAATCGGCGCGACGCTCAGGGCGGCAAGCAGGAAGGGAACGGTCAAGAACAGATCGGTGGTAAACGAGATCGCCTTGTCGATCACGCCCCCGACGTAGCCGCTGATCAACCCGAGCACGATGCCGATCACCACCGAAAGGATGGTCGCGGTCCCCGCGATCGCCAGCGAGGTGCGCGCACCGTAAAGCCAGTTGGCGAGCAGATCATCGGCCGTGCGGGGCGCGATGCCGAAGGGGTGCTCGGGGTCAAAGCCGTGCAGCGGTGGCCCCTTCTTGGGAAGGCCGCCATTGAGCGCATCGACGTACTGGCTCGCCAGGGTCGGCGCTGTCAGGCTGACGCCGAAGAGTTTGGCCAGCAGCGGCGCAAAGATCGCGATCAGCACGAAGAGCGCCACGATCGCAAAGCAGACGACCGCGATCTTGTCCCGGATCAACCGCCCGAAGGCGATCTGCAACGGGGACTTGCCCTCGATCCCCTTGGCTTCTCCCGCAGGGGGGCTCGCCGGGGGGGCTTCTTGACTCAACTCACTCAATGTCTCCGGAGCCGGTAAGGACATTCCTACCTCGTCTTCCGTATGGCCGTCGTGGTGGTGCATCAGCGGGGCCGTGCAGTCGGGTGCATTGCAGTCTGGTGCATTGCTTTGCCGAGTCGTGACGTTAGCCCACCACGGCTGCTCTGGGTATGACCTCGCGGTAACAATCTGGTTTCGACCCCCAACCGCAGACAACGAATCGTCTTGTCAAGGGTCTAAGTCACCGCACTTCCTCCGACGCAGGAGCGTCTACACCAGCTTCCTTGCGCTGTTGTGCCGTGATCGGTGCCGGAGCCGCCGTCAGCGGATCGAAGCCCCCGCCACTCTTGGGGAAGGCGATAACCTCGCGGATCGACTCCGCACCCGCCAACAAGGCCACGATCCGGTCCCACCCGAAGGCGATCCCGCCGTGCGGCGGCACGCCGAAAGCGAAGGCGTCCAGGAGGAAGCCGAACTTGGCGCTCGCCTCGGCCTCGTCGATGCCCATGACCGCAAAGACACGCCGTTGGATGTCCTCACGGTGAATACGGATGGACCCGCCCCCGATCTCGTTGCCGTTGCACACGATGTCGTAGGCGAAGGCGAGAGCCTCGCCCGGATCGGCGTCGAAGGAGTCCAGATCCTGCGGCGAGGTGAAGGCGTGGTGCACAGCGGTCCAGGCACCTCCGCCGACCGCGACATCACCAGCGGCGGTCGCGTCGTCGGCGGGTTCGAAGAGCGGCGCGTCCACGATCCACAAGAAGCTCCAGGCCGATTCGTCGATCAGGCCGCAGCGCCGGGCAATCTCCAGGCGCGCTGCGCCTAGCAGGGCTCGGCTGGACTTCACCGGCCCGGCGGCAAAGAAGACACAGTCGCCTGCGCTGGCACCCACATGGGCGGCAAGACCGCCCCGCTCGGCTTCGGTGAGGTTCTTGGCGACCGGTCCGCCCAGCTCC
>JBAQXA010000727.1:0-11599 GCA_049299195.1 Nocardioides sp. | reverse complement strand
GGTACCAAGGAAGACCAAACCGACTCCGGCCGCGATGATGAGCAGGTTGACCACGCCATATCCCCAGGTGTCGCTCTGGCTGTACTCGACCGGGAACCCGGTCGGCGACGGGCCAAAGGCCACCGGTGGCTCGTCGGCCATCCAAGCCAGTAGGACTGCGACGCTCTGGTAGGCGAAGACGATTGCGTCCAGAGCGAGATAAGCGATGATCGCGAGGCTGCGCTGTTGAATGAAGAACCCGATAGCGAAGGCGAAGAGGATGGTAAAGACGAGATTCATGGCTGGACTCTCCTGACTGGGTGAGGTTGGTGTGTCCAGCGTGGTGAGTCGTCTAGGACGGCGTCATTCGGGCAAGCGCTGCATTTCGCGTCAGTGGCAGCACGGAGGATGGGGCGGCGTCGACACTGGCACGATGCAGTCATGTCGCCCCGGGCCTCTCTCCTGACGACGAGCTTCGCGTCGCTCGCTCTGGTCGCGAGTGCTGGGTACACCGCCGCCATCGGCGACTGGACGACCATGCTGGCGTGCGCTTTCTGCGCGTTCGCCGTGGTCGTTGCTTGGGTCATCGTGCGTCACGACCCGACCTCCCCGGTCGGGCCAGCGTTGGCCTGGACGACGGCAGTCATCGGCCTGGTGACCGCCCACGTCGGCCCCGCGGCAGACCTGCCCTGGTCCGTGGGCATATGGCCACTCAACCTGGCCGGACTGCTGGTTCTAATGCTGGTGTTCCCGGACGGCCCTTCGGAGGGGCGCCTGTGGCGAGTGGTGCCGTGGGCATTCGCCGCCGCCACGGCTGGCATGGTGGCCGCTCAGTGGGGTGGCAAGCAGGTCGACGGCGTGGTGATGGGCGGCTCGGAGGGCGCCTGGGTCAACCCCCTTGCCCTCGTCTCGATCTTCACAATCGGCATGTGCCTGGTGCTGTCAGCCGCCTCACTCGTGACGCGCTACCGCAAAGGAGCACCGCGCACGAAGCGGCGGATCAGGTGGCTGATGCTGGCAGGCATCGCCGTCGTGTCTCTGCTCGTGGCCGGCTGGGTGGCCGAGGCGCTGGGTGCCGCACTACGCGTGGCATACACGCCCTTCCTGGCGGCCATCGTGGTCCTAGTCCCGACCGCGGTCGGCATAGCGATCGTCCGCCACGACCTCTTCGACATCGACCGGCTGCTCAGCAAGACGGCGTCCTGGCTGGTGACCCTGCTTGTCTCCGCAGCGGTCTTCGGCGCGATCGTGTACGCCGTCAGCCGGGCGGTCTCGGTCGGCACCGGCCTCACCGCGGGCGTCGCCGCGTTTGTGACCGCACTGATGCTGCTGCCGGTCCAGCGCTACCTCGCCTCGTGGGTGGGCAGGGTCTTGGACCGCGACCAGTTCGTTGCCGTTGCCGAGGTCGAGCGCTTCACCGCCGACGTACGTGCGGGACGACGCCAACCCGAGGAGGTGGAGGAGGTGCTGCGCCTGACGGTCAACGACCCGGCTCTCGCGGTGTACATAGCCCGCCCGGAGGGAGGGTGGTCAACTCTGTCCGGCATCGCAGTGCCCGAACCGAAGGGACTGGCCATCGCCGCCGCCGGAGACCTCATCGCGCGGATCTCGCTGGGTTGGGACTCGGCTCGTGCGCGACGGCGAGTCGCTGACCTGGCTGGCGTCGCCTGGGTCCCGATCGAGATGAGCCGCCTCCGGCTCGTGCTGCGCGAGGCTCTCGCTGAGACCGACGCGAGTCGACGCCGGTTGATGGTGACGTCGGCCGAGGAGCGTCGCAGGCTCGAGCGTGACCTGCACGACGGTGCGCAGCAGCGCATTGTCGCCACGGGCATGCGACTGCGGCTGCTGCAGGAGCGCCTGCCCGCGCACCAGGCCGCCGAGGTCGACGCTGCCGTCAACGAACTACGCGAGACCGTCGACGAGCTCCGCCGCATTGCCCAAGGAGTGCGGCCGAGTCTGCTCGACGACGGGCTCGCCGCCGCCCTGGCGGGCGTCAAGGAAGCGTCACCGGTGCCGGTCGAGCTGCGAGTGGACGACCTTCCGGATGTCAGCGACACCCGCGCTTTGACGGCATACCTGATGGTGAACGAGGCGGTCGCCAACGCCCTCAAGCATGCGCAAGCCTCGCGGATCTGCGTCGCCGTCTCAGCACTCGACGAGCGACTAGCCGTCGAGATCACCGACGACGGGATCGGAGGCCTGGCGGAGGACGCGCCGCTCACCGCCCTGCGTGACCGGGTCCTCTCCATCGGAGGAACCCTCACCGTCTTGAGCCCGCGGGATGTCGGTACGACGATCCGGGCGGTGGTCTGATGCGCCTCGTTGTTGCCGAAGACTCGGCCCTGTTCCGTGAAGGCCTGGTGCGCCTGCTTGTCGAGAAGGGGCACGAGGTGGTCAGCGCCGTCGGCGACGCCCCCGCGCTTGTTGCCGCAGTCGCGGAACACTCCCCTGACCTCGCGGTCATCGACGTACGCATGCCGCCAACGATGGAGTCAGACGGCGCCGAAGCGGCCGCCTCGCTACGCAAGTCCTCCCGGGGCTCGCACTTCTCCTGCTGAGCCAGCACGTCGAGCTTCGACACGTGTTGCCGCTCATCGGCACGCCTGGGTTCGGTTACCTCCTCAAAGACCGAGTGCTCGACCTAGCAGAGTTCGGCAGCGCCGTCGAGCGGGTGGGTTCGGGCGGGAGCGCGCTGGACCCGACCGTGGTGCAGGCCCTAGTGCGGGCGCGAGCGGGATCCGCACTCGACCAGCTGTCCGAACGCGAGTTGGTCGTGCTCGGGCTCGTCGCAGAGGGGCTGTCCAACACAGCCATTGCCGAGCGGCTCGTCGTCTCAGAGCGGACCGTCGAGGCTCACATCCGCTCAGTGTTCCTCAAATTGGACCTCCCCGACCACGGGACCAACCGTCGAGTCCTAGCGGTCTTGGCCTACCTCGACGCACCCTGAGCGCCCGAGAGTCAGATCGGTGGCCCCAAATTCTATAGTGACAAATGCTATGGTCCTGACTGTGACGGGTCGGAGTGAGGTTCTGCGCGAGGTGATGCTCGAGACGGGCACCACGCAGTCCGACCTGTCGCGGCTCAGCGGCGTACGCCAGCCGAGCATCAGCGGCTTTCTCTCGGGCAAGGTCGACCTCAGCGACAACCAGCTCGACCGACTGCTGTCATGCATGGGCCGCCGGCTCGAGGTCGTACGCCGTCCGGTGGTCCCCACGCTGACTCGCTCCGAACGGCGATCGTGGCAGCTGCACCGCAGGCTCTCGACCCTCCTGAACCGTGACAGCTTCAACGAGTGGCGACCGAGGATCGAGCGCAACCTGGACCGCCTCGGAGACGGCGTGACGGGCCAGCCTCACGTGCGCAACCTGCAGCGGTGGCGTGTGCTGGTCGACCGCGGTGAGCTCCCTGGGCTGCACCGCGTCCTGACGGGCCTCGATCGAGACTCGATCGAGATGCGCGAGGTCTCCCCCATGTCTGGCGTGCTCCCTGACGAGCAGCGTCGCGAGATCCTCCATCTGGCTGGCTGATGCGGCGAGACCAACTTGAGCACGCCATTCGCACGGCCTGCCAGATCATCCAGCAGCCCGAGGTCATCGTGGTCGGCTCGCAGGCCATCCTCGGCACCTACGACGAATCCCAGCTCCCCGCCGAGGCCACCATGTCCATCGAGGTCGACATCCTCCCCATCGCAGACACCAAAGCGGAGGCCGCCCGGCTGGCCGGAGGCGAGCAGGCTCTGTGGTGCGCAGTGTCGCCCCAGATACCAACAAACCCGCGCTACCAGGTAGCACGGGCTTGCACCGAACAAGTTTGGTACCCCCGACGGGATTCGAACCCGCGCTACCGCCTTGAGAGGGCGGCGTGCTAGGCCGCTACACAACGGGGGCGTGATGCGTGGTGGACTCTACCGAAGAGGTTTCGGAGGCTCCAAATCAGCTGACAGATGCTGGTGACTGCTGTCCGAAGCGCCCATCAGGTGGGCGATCGCCGACGCACATCGCTGGGGTACTAGGACTCGAACCTAGACTAACTGAACCAGAATCAGTCGTGCTGCCAATTACACCATACCCCAAGGGTTGGCCCCCCTCGCGTGCTCGAACCGGTCGCTCGCGGCGGGCCGAGAGGGAACTTTACACGCGGCGCACAGGGCCCACCAATTCCCCTGAGACCCTATGCCGCACGTCCATCCAGCGGGCGAGACCCAGGGCCAGAACGAGGTAGAGCAGGGACTGCACCAGCGTCACGACGATGGTTGCCCAGTTGCCGCCCGTTGGGGTCAACACGGTGGCCATGTCCCCGAAGATCACCGCCAAACCGAGGGCCACCCAGTTGTTGATCACGTGCATCGCGATGCCCGCTTCGAGCCCTCCGGTGCGCACGACCAGCACACCGGCCACGAGCCCGAACGCGAAGCGGTCGAGGAAGATCGGCAGGTCCTGGCTGCCGTGGGCAAACGCGAAGACGAGAGCTGGGCCGATCACGGCGAGCCAGCGGCCTACGTTCCCGCCAATGGCACCGCCAAACGCCTGGGTGAGATAGCCGCGGTAGACGTATTCCTCCCCCGCCGCCTGCAGCGGAGTGAGCAGCGCGATGATCAGCAGGTAGCTCCGCGACTGCTCGGTGAAGCGGTTGACGCTGCCGCCCACGGCGCCGTTGGGGTCGGCCCCGGGCAGGAGCAGCGAGAGCGCCACCACCACGAGCATCGTGGCGACCGCAGCCACCGCGCAGGCGGCGAGGTAGCGCCACCGCAGCCGCGGCCCCACCGATGACACCCACCGCGGCTTCAACCCATGCAGCACCCGCGTGATCGCCCAGATCCACAAGATGCTGGAGGCCAACGCGACATTGACGAAGGCCAACAGCATCGGCGACATCACCGACAGGTCACTGACCCGATCCAGCGTCATCCCCGGGGAGAACCCGGCCAGCGCAGCGAGCAGCACGAAGACCGGCACGACGAGCGCCGGCAACAGCACCAGCGATCCGCCGACCGCGAGAATCACCCCCAGCAGCGGGCGCCACACACCGGCATACCCGGCCCGATGGAGGCGATCGAAGGTGAGTTCCACGGTGCAACCGGGCCCGCGCGACTAGGCCGGTATGCCGGCCAATGCGGCGTCGAGCCGCGCCAGCGACTCCTCACGTCCGAGCAGTTCGAGCGATTCGAAGAGCGGGGGCGAGATGCGGCTGCCGGTGGCGGCGACGCGCACCGGCCCGAAGGCGTCGCGCGGCTTGAGGCCCAAGCCCTCCACAAGGGCAGCGCGCAGCGCCCCCTCGATCGCGCCAGTGCCCCACTCCTCCACCGCCGCAAGCCCATCGCGCGCAGCGCGAACCACGACGGCTCCGGCCTCGTCGATCACTTCGTGGCGCACCAGCCCCTCGGCGGACACGAAGAGGAAGCCGAGCATGCCGCTCGCCTCGGTGAGCTTGTTGATCCGCTCGCCGATCAGCGGCATCGCCGCGTCCAGCCGCGCTCGCTCGGCATCGGTCACCGGGTCGCTCAACACCCCGTCGCGCTGGAGGAACGGGACCACTCGAGCGGTGAGGTCCGCGAGCGAGAGCCGGCGCATGTGGGCGGCGTTGATCGCCTCGGCCTTCTTGAGATCGAAGCGCGCCGGGTTGGGGTTGACGTCGGCGATGTCGAACGCGGCATACATCTCGGCCATCGAAAAGATGTCGTTGTCGGGCGCGATGGCCCAGCCGAGCAGCGCGAGGTAGTTGAGCAGCCCCTCGGGGAGGAAGCCGGCCTCGATGTAACCCAGGAAGTTGGCCTCCGGGTCACGCTTGGACAGCTTCTTGTTGCCCTCGCCCATCACATAGGGCAGGTGTCCGAAGCGCGGCGTGGCCTTGGCGACGCCGAGCTCCTTGAGCGCTTCGTAGAGCGCGAGTTGACGCGGCGTGGAGGACAGCAGGTCCTCCCCACGCAGCACATGGCTGATCTCCATCAGCGCATCGTCAACCGGGTTGACGAGAGTGTAGAGCGGGTCGCCATTGGGCCGCGCGAGCGCGAAGTCGGGCACGTTCTCGGTCTGGAACTCGATCTCGCCGCGCACGAGGTCGTCCCACGAGACCGCCCCGGCCGGCATCTTGAACCGCAGCACGGGCAGCCGCCCCTCGGCCTCCCAGGCGGCGCGCTGTGCCGGGTCGAGGGTGCGACAGTAGGCGTCGTACCCCTGCATCTTGGAGCCCGACGCCTTGCGGCGAGCGGCCACCTCATCGGGGGTGCAGAAGCAGTCGTAGACGTAGTCCGTCGCGCGCAAGCGGGCGAGCACGTCGGCGTAGATCGCGCTACGCTCGCTCTGCCGGTACGGCGCGTGCGGGCCGCCCTTCTCCACGCCCTCGTCCCACTCGAAACCGCACCAGCGCATCACCTTGAGCACGGTGTCGTAGGACTCCTCGGAGTCCCGCGCGGCGTCGGTGTCTTCGATGCGGAAGACGAACGTGCCGCCTTGGCCGGTGAGCCCGTGATGGCGGGCAAAGGCGTAGTTGAAGAGTGCCGTGCGGGCCATCCCGACATGGGGGGCGCCGGTCGGGCTCGGGCAGAAACGGACGCGGACAGGGCCTGCTCCCGGGCCGCCCCCTGGGCCGCCCCCTGGGCCGGCTGCGTTGTCGGTGGCGGTTGCGCTCGTCGCGGAGTCAGTCACGGGCGACCACCCTATTTGTCAGCGCCCCGAGACCCTCAATCGAGACTTCGACCTCATCGCCGACGGCCATCGGCCCGACGCCCTCGGGCGTGCCGGTGAGGATCACGTCTCCAGGCAGGAGGGTCATCACCGCCGTGATGTGGGCGATCAGCGTGGGGATGTCGAAGACCAGGTCGCGGGTGTTGCCGTCTTGCTTGAGGTCGCCGTTGAGGTGGGTTTGGACCGCCCGGCCGCCGCCCTCGGCGGTGAAGTTGTGGGGGTCGAGATCGGTCTCGATCCACGGCCCCAGCGGGCAGAACGTGTCAAAGCCCTTGGCCCGGCTCCACTGCCCGTCGCCGCGTTGCAGGTCGCGCGCGGTCACGTCGTTGGCGATGGTGTAGCCGAAGATGACGTCGGTCGCCTGCTCCGGCGGCACGTCGCGGCAGATCCGGCCGATCACGACGGCCAACTCGCCCTCGAAGTCCACGTGGGCGCTCTGGCGCGGGTAGGCGATCGCGTCGCCCGGCCCGATCACCGACGTGTTCGGCTTGAGGAACATCAGCGGCTCGGCCGGCACCACGCCGTCGAACTCGGCCGCGTGAGCGGCGTAGTTCTTGCCGATCGCCACAATCTTCGACCGGGGTATGACGGGCGCGAGCAGCCGCACGTCAGCCAACCGATGCTCCGCGCCGGTCGGTTCGATGCCGGCATACAGCGGGTCACCGCGCAACTCGATGACGACGCTGTCTTCGCTGGGCTGACCGAACCGGTCGAGCTCGCCGTGAACTACTCCAAAAACCGGCTCATCGCCGCTGGTGAACCTCGCTATCCGCACCGCCCGAGCCTACTCAGGTGAGCGGCCTGGACCGCTCGGCAGGTATCTGGCGCTCCAATCACCACTCCTCAAGGCATCAGACAACTCAGCGCCGGGCGCAGATCCGGCCAATGCGAGGGGGTCACCATGAAGGACAAGTCGGACGCCATCGGACGCAAGACGCCGGCCAATGCACGACGCGATGCCCGTCCGGGCGGCGAGCCATTGCGCCGTGCGCGCGCACTCACCTTTGCCACGGCCGCCCTCGCTGTGCTGACGCTCATGGCCCTCATCGTGCCGCGGTGGATCGAAGAGACCACGGGCATGGAGCCCGACGGCGGCAACGGCGGACTGGAGTGGCTCATCGTGGGTGCAGTCGCACTCGCAACGCTGCTAAGCGCGCTCCGCGCCCAGGCTGCGTGGCGGACCTACGCCCTGGCCAGGGGCTGACCAACATGCTTCGGCCACTGGTTGACCTGCTCCGAGCGCTGCTCGCGGTCCCGGGAGCCTTGTGGCGCTTCCTGAGGCGATTGCTGCGGCTGTTGTGGGCCCTCCTGGGTGCCCTGCTCCACCACAAACCCAAAAGCCCGGGCCGAGTCGACAAGGCCGCGAAGACTCGCTGCGTGCCGATTCAGGACCCCGCGATGCGCGTCCCCGATCCGCTCGTCTACTCCCAGGAGGAAATGAGCGCGCTCGGCCTGCCGGTGACCTGGGACAACCCGGACTTCGCGCTCTTTGACGGCGCCGTCCAGATCGGCGCCCACGAGCTCCAGCCGAACCGCAGCTACGAGGTGCGGGTGCGCGTGTGGAATGCCGCCACCGACTGCCCGGTGGCGATGATGCCGGTGCACCTGTCCTTCTTGGACTTCGGCGCCGGCACCGTGAGCAACCCCATTGGCAGCGAACTCGTCGACGTCGGGGTTCTGGGTGCGCCGAACAACCCGGCGTACGCCCGATTTGTGTGGCACACGCCGGCGACGCCGGGACACTACTGTCTCCAAGCCCAGCTGGACCCGGCCAGCGACCGCAACCGGCGCAACAACCTCGGCCAGCACAACACCGACGTGGTCGAGGCCCACTCGCCGGCGCAGTTCACCTTCACCCTGCGCAACGACACCCGGCGCACCCACGCCTATGAGTTCGATACCGATGCGTTCGTGTTGCGTCCGCAACCCTGTCCCGAGCCCGGCAATCACGGCGATCGCGGCGATCAGGAGCAGCGGCTGCCGACACCCGAGCCGCTGCCGGCTGGCTGGACGGTGACGGTGAGCCCGGATCAACCGGCCCTCACCCCCGGCCAACAGACCAACATCACGGTGGTGGCCACGCCACCATCCGGCTGGAGCGGCACCCAGCGGGTCAACGTGCACGCCTTCTATCGCGAGGGCCATCAGCGCTTTGCCGCCGGCGGCGTCAGCGTCGACGTGGTCAAGGCCTAAGGCGAGAGGAGATCGACATGGCTTTCAAGCAATACACCGGATGCAGCACTCCGTCGACGTGGCTGAGCGGGGCGGCATACGTCGCCATCGCGACCGCCGGGCTCGCGGCCGTCCTCGCTTTGGCGGGCTTTGCCTCGGGCCCCTGCGGGCTGATCCTGCTGGAGGTCTTTGCGGCCGCCAGCGGAGCAGCCTTCTGCGACTGGTGGCTCAACATGCGGCTCGTCTGCCTCGGCGGAGACGAGAGCGTCGTGGGGATGGTGGTCTCGGTCGAGCCGCCCTCGGAGAAGGACTGGCCGGGCTCGGTGGACAGTGACTTCTCGATGAACCTGCTGGTCTACCCCACGATGCCGGGCGTCACGCAAGCCGATCTAGAGACGAGCAGCCCCTACGGCCGACTCGCGGCGCGAACTCCGGATCTCAAGTCCCACATCAGCTTCTTCACCGGTGAGTCTGCGACCGATGCCCACGGCACCACCAGTGCCGTGTTGCACGCCGAGTTTGAGGGCGCCGGAATCGTCGCGCTGCGCACCGCCCTCCTGGTGGCCTACGGCATCGCCGCGGCCGCGTACGCCGTGTGCTTCATCCCTGTGGTCGGCTGGATCGCCGCGCTGATCCTGGCCCTGCTTGCGTTGCTGGCGGCCTTCCTGGGCACGTTGCTGGGCGACGACGGATCCCCGGGCGACGTGACGGGTTCGCCAACGGAGTTCCACCAGCCGGATCCGGCGACCGGGCTTGGCGCCGACCTGCTCTATGTGGCTGGCCGATGGGTCTTCGACTCCCTGCACACGGGCTGGAACGAAATCCATCCGATCAAGGTGTGCACCAAGGTCGGCTCGTGGGACGGGGCCTGGCCGGGTGACATCGAGCAGATCAAGGAGAAGCTCGACGACGGCTTCGCGACGGCGGGCTCCGATGAGGTGCACGACGCGCAAGGCCGCCCGGAGAACAAGTGGGAGATCCACCCAGCGGTCGACGGCTGTGTCCCGCGGACCCGGCCGCCCGATATTGGGTAGCGCCCTGCGGCAGGCCGTCTAGGCTGCTGCGGTGAAGCAGGCGCGGGTTGGATGGGTGCTGGTGGTGATCCAGTTCGGGCTGTTGCTGGCGCTCGTGCTGGTGCCGACCGGCACCGCGTGGCCGATGCCGCTGCCGCTGCCGCTGCGGCTGATCTCGTGGGCGCTGCTGGGGGTCGGTCTGGGACTCGTGGTCGCTGCGTCGCTCAATCTCGGCCGCGCGCTGACCCCGACGCCGGTGCCCAACGGTCGCAGCGGGCTGCGCACCGACGGCCTGTATCGCCTGATGCGGCACCCGATCTACACCGGCGTGCTGAGCCTGGTCGCCGGGATCACCCTCGGGAGTCGCCACTGGCTGGGGCTCGCGCTCGGCGCGATCACGGTGGTGTTCTTTCACCTCAAGGCGCGCTGGGAGGAGCACCGGCTGGCGGAGGTCTTCGCCGATTATGGCGACTACGCCGCCCGGACTCCGCGCTTCGTGCCCCGCCTATTGCCGGGCCTCCTGCCCGGCCGGCTTTCCGGCCAGCGGTCCGGTGAGCGGCGATCATGACAACCGCCCCCACCGAGCTCTCGGCGGAGGTCTGGCAAACACGCGCCGCCGAGCACGCCGACCGCGTGGACGCCTTCACCGCGCCCCACCTGCAGCGCCGCCGCGACGGCCGCAAGCACCCGGTGCATGACTTCCTGTTCACCTACTACTCCTATCGGCCCGCACAGTTGCGTCGGTGGCACCCGGGCTTTGGGATCCGGCTGGCAGCGGCCGCCGCGGAGTACGCCGATCTCCCGCACTACGTGATCGATGGTGGCGGGAGTGCGGAGGTCGACCGGGCACACCTCGCCGAGCAGCGCCCGCTCCTCGAGCGGACCCTCGCCCTGATGCGCGCTACCGCCTCCCGCCCGGGAAGCTTTGGTTGCTTCGGGCTGCACGAATGGGCGATGGTCTATCGGCTCACACCGCAGCAGGTGCGCCACACCGGGTGGCCGCTGCGGCTTGGCGCGGCAGGCACCAACGCGGTGGTCGAAGGCCATCGGATCAACTGCTCCCACTTCGACGCCTTCCGCTTCTTCACCGCCCCGGCCCGGCCGCTCAACGTGCTCCAGCCCGCGCGCGACGACCGGGTCGACTTCGAGCAACCCGCCTGCCTCCACGCGAACATGGACCTCTACAAGCACGCCTTCCGGCTCAGCCCGCTCATCGGCAGCGACCTCGTGTTGGCGTGCTTCACGCTCGCGTGGCGGGTGCGTGAGTTCGACATGCGCGCCGCCCCCTACGACCTCTCCAGCCTGGTGCTCCACGACGGATCGCCGTGGTCTCCGGTCGCAATCGAGACCCCCGAGGGGAAGGCCGAGTACGCCGAAGCGCAGCGCGGCTTCGCGGCGTCCGCGGTGCCGCTGCGACAGGAACTGATCGACGTGTGCGAGGAGTTGCTGGGGGCCGAGGTCAGCGCGCCGACCCGAGCCAGCGAGCAATGATCGCGGTGAAAACCTCCGGCTGATCGGAGTGGACCCAGTGGCCGGCGCCCTTCACAGTGACCCGCCGCACCGCGGGGAAGAGCGCCGTCATCGTCGCCACCGAGTCGTCGGTGATGTAGGGCGAGTCGGCGCCACCAATCCACACCGTCTGACCCTGGTATGCCGCCGCTGCCGCGGCCGCCCCGGCCGGCCACCCGGCGAGCACGGCCAGGTCGCGCTGGAGCAAGGCGAGGTTGGGTTGCCACGACCAGACGCCGGCAT
>JBAQXA010000726.1:0-7948 GCA_049299195.1 Nocardioides sp. | reverse complement strand
GCCTACATCCGCGGCAACTTCACCCAGGAGTCCGCTCAGAGCCTGGCAACGAGCCCCAAGTTCGGTGCGCTTCCCGTCGCGTTTGAGAAGGATCCGCCGGTCGAGACCGTCGGGCCGTCCCTGGCCGGCAATCAGCTCCAGGCAGGGCTGCTCGCGGGCGCCATCGGCCTCTTGGCCGTCATGTTCTACTGCCTGCTCTACTACCGGGGCCTCGGCTTCGTCGTGATCAGCTCGCTCATGGTCGCCGCAGCGCTGACCTATTCGCTGGTGCTCCTGCTCAGCCAGGGCGCTGGCTTCACGCTGTCGCTCCCCGGAATCGCCGGCTTGATCGTCGCCGTCGGCATCACCGCGGACTCGTTCATCGTCTTCTTCGAACGTATCCGTGACGAGATGCGTGACGGCAAGTCCATGCGGGTCGCCGTCGAGCATGGCTGGGTGCGCGCACGGAACACCTGTCTGGCCGCCGACACGGTCTCGCTGCTGGCAGCCGTCGTGTTGTATATCGCCGCGGCTGGCGTGGTGAAGGGCTTCGCCTTCGCCCTCGGCCTGTCCACGATCATCGACTTGATCGTCTTCTTCTGGTTCACCAAGCCACTGGTGTCCTGGTTGGCCGGCTACCGGTTCTTCAATCAGGGTCACCCGATGTCCGGTCTCGGCCGGGAGACGCTGGGACTCGATCCCGTTGCACCCGCGACGGCAGGAGGGAAGCTCTGATGGGCACGTTCTCCAAGCTCGGAAACGATCTCTACTCGGGCAGGAAGTCCATCGACTTCGTCGGCCGTTGGAAGACCTGGCTGATCATGTCCGGCGTGATCATCGCGCTGGCGATCTTTGGCTTGGTCAACCGTGGGCTCGACATGGGCATCGAGTTCGTGGGCGGTGCGGAGTATCGCGTTAGCCTCCCCAGCGGGAAGGTCACCCAGGACACCGCTGACGAGATCCGCCTGGCCGTGGCCGGCACCGAGATCCCCAATGCCGAGTCACCGGTGGTCACCACCAACGGGACCGGAGCGATTCTGGTGCAGACCCAGCCGTTGACCGGTGCCGAGAGCGCGGAGGTCGTCGACGCGATCCGCTCCGCTACCGGAGTCGGTGCCGAGGAAATCTCCCAAACCGAGCTCGGCGCGAGTTGGGGTCAAGAGGTAGCCAAGCGCTCGGCCATCGGCTTGGCGGCCTTCCTCGTGCTTGTCGTGCTGTTTATCTGGGCCTACTTCCGCGAGTGGAAGATGTCGCTGGCGGCCATCGTCGCGCTGATCCACGACTTGATCATCACCATCGGCATTTATGCGCTGTCCCGCTTCGAGGTCACTCCGGCGACGGTGACGGGCGTGCTCACGATCCTCGGCTTCTCCCTCTATGACACCGTCGTCGTCTTCGACAAGGTGCGGGAGAACACCAAGGGCCTGGCGCAGTCTCGGATGACCTACGCCCAGGCCGCCAACCTCGCCGTCAACCAGACGCTCGTGCGCTCCATCAACACCTCCATCGTGGCGCTGATCCCGGTGGCCGCGATTCTCGTCGTCGGCATCGCTCAGCTGGGATCGGGTTCGCTGAAGGATCTCGCGCTGGCGCTCTTTGTCGGCATGGCGGCCGGTGCCTACTCCTCGATCTTCATCGCCACCCCGCTGCTGGCGTGGATGAAGGGGCGCGAAGAGAGCGTGAAGTCTGCTGACAAGCGGGCGCGGGCTCGGCAACGCCACGACGCCGACCGTTACGCGTCCGTGCCGACCTTCTCTGAAGGTATGCCGATGCACACCGACCCGAGCGGGCGACAAGAGAGCGGTGCTCTGCGTGGCTCGGGAGACCCCGTTTCGGTCAAGCCCGCCCCCGCACCGCCGCGTGCGCCGGAGGCTATGGGGCGCGGACGGGTGCTCCCCAAGCCGGATGCCCCGGTTGAGCAGAGCGGTGCCGCCGGACGCGCCCAGCCCAAGCGGGAGCCGCGCAGCAAGCGCGGCAAGCGATGAGCGGATCCGGCCCAGAAATGGACCCGGGGACCCTCCGCGCCAACGCCTGCCAGGCGCTGGAGGCGCACGTCCTCGACGTGGTCGACTACCCCGAGCCGGGGATCGTTTTTAAGGACATCACGCCGATGTTGGCCGATCATGAGGCCTTCACCGCCGTCATCGCCGGCCTCGCGGCGAGCGGACGCGACGAGAGCGGCGCCACGGTCGTCGACAAGGTCGTCGGCATGGAGGCGCGCGGGTTCATCCTGGCGGCGCCGGTGGCACTCGCTCTGGGAGCGGGCTTCGTGCCGGTGCGCAAGGCAGGCAAGCTGCCGCGGGCAACCTATGCCGTCAGCTATGCCCTCGAATACGGCGAGGCCACCTTGGAGATCCACCAGGACGCCATCGAGCCGGGCGATCGTGTGCTGCTGATCGACGACGTGCTGGCCACGGGCGGCACCGCGGCCGCGACCGCGCAACTGATCGAGTCGTGCGGTGGCCACGCCCATGGGCTCGCGGTGTTGATCGAGCTCGGCTTCCTGCCGGGTCGTGAGGCGGTGGGCGATCTGCCCACCAGCTCGCTTGTCGTGATCTGAGGGCAGCCGCAGTCGTCTAGACTGCCCCGGGTGAGTGAGGACACCGCCGAAGCCATCCCCAAGCCCGCCAGCGCGGGCTCGCGGGCGCTCGATGCGGTCGCCTCCGCCACGCGGATGCGTAGCCGGCTGGCGCGGCTGGGTTCGCGCAGCACCCAGGGCGCCAACCCCGTGCTCGAGCCGCTCTTTCAGACCGTCCGCACCAACCACCCCAAGGCCGACTTGGCGCTCCTCGAGCGCGCCTATCGGGTGGCCGAAGAGATGCACGGCACCCAGACCCGCAAGTCGGGCGACCCCTACATCACCCACCCGCTCGCCGTGACGACGATTCTTGCCGACATCGGCATGACCGAGCCCACGCTGGTCGCCGCCCTGTTGCACGACACGGTCGAGGACACGCCGTACACCTTGGACCAGCTGCGCGCGGAGTTCGGCGATGAGGTGGCCCAACTCGTCGATGGCGTCACCAAGCTCGACAAGCTGAAGTACGGCGAGTCCGCCAAGGCCGAGACGATCCGCAAGATGATCGTGGCGATGTCGCGCGACATCCGCGTGCTCGTCATCAAGCTGGCCGACCGACTCCACAACATGCGCACGCTGCGCTACGTCTCCCAGTCCGCCCAAGAGCGCACCGCCCGCGAGACGCTCGACATCTTCGCCCCGTTGGCCCACCGGATGGGCATGAACACCATCAAGTGGGAGCTGGAGGATCTCGCCTTCGCCACGCTGCAGCCGAAGATGTATGACGAGATCGTGCGGCTGGTGGCCGAGCGCGCACCCTCGCGTGACCAGATGCTCAGCCAGATCATCGAGCAGGTCGAGGCGGACCTCAAGGAGGAGAAGGTCAAGGCGACCGTCACCGGGCGTCCGAAGCACTACTACTCGATCTACCAGAAGATGATCGTCGGCGGCCGAGACTTCTCCGATATCTACGACCTCGTCGGCGTGCGCATCCTGGTGGAGGAGTTGCGCGATTGCTACACCGTCTTGGGCATCCTGCATGCGCGCTGGAACCCGGTGCTGAGCAGGTTCAAGGACTTCGTGGCGATGCCCAAGTTCAACATGTACCAGTCCCTGCACACGACCGTCATCGGTCCGGCTGGCAAGCCCGTCGAGATGCAGATTCGCACCTACGGCATGCATCGGCGCGCGGAGTACGGCGTCGCCGCGCACTGGAAGTACAAGGAAGACGGGCGCGCGGGGGTCGACACCGAGAGGGCCGGCGACCTCGACGACATGACCTGGGTCCGACAGCTCATCGATTGGCAGAGCGAGGTGGCCGACCCGGGTGAGTTCCTGGAGTCGTTGCGCTTCGAGATGCAGCGCGCCGAGGTCTATGTCTTCACTCCTCGGGGCGACGTGATCGCCTTGCCGGCCGGGGCGACGCCGGTCGACTTCGCCTACGCGGTGCACACCGAAGTGGGACACCACACCATCGGGTCACGCGTCAACGGGCGCCTCGTCGCGCTCGAGTCGACGCTCGAAAACGGTGACGTGGTGGAGATCCTCACCTCCCGAGCACCCACCGCGGCCCCGTCGAAGGACTGGCTGAACTTCGTCAAGTCGGCCCGCACGCGGGCCAAGATTCGGCAGTGGTTCACCAAAGAACGCCGCGAGGAGGCCATCGAGCGAGGCAAGGACGCGATCGCCCGGCTGATGCGCAAGGAAGGCCTTCCGCTCAAGCGGCTGATGTCGCATGAGTCGCTGGGGCTGGTGGCGACCGGGCTCAAGCTCGCCGACATCACCGCGCTGTATGCCGCCGTCGGCGAGGGCAACCTGTCGGCCCAGACCGTCGTACGCCGCGTCATCGACCTGCACGGCGGCGAGGAGGGTGCTGCCGAGGATCTCGCCGAGGGCGTCTCCATCACCGGCCCGAGCACGCCGTCTCGGCGAGCCGGCAAGTCCGCTCGCAACGATGCCGGGGTGAGTGTCGTCGGCTCCAGCGATGTGTGGGTCAAGATCGCCAAGTGCTGCACGCCGGTGCCGGGAGACGAGATCTTGGGCTTCGTCTCCAAGAGCGGGGGAGTGTCGGTCCACCGGACCAACTGCACCAACGCGGCCGATCTCAACAGCCAACCCGAACGCCTCGTGGGGGTGGAGTGGGCACCGACGGGTGACTCGACCTACTTGGTCAATATCAAGGTCGAGGCACTCGACCGCGCCAGGCTGCTCTCCGACATCACCATGGCGCTGTCAGATGCCCACGTCAACATCCTCAGCGCCACCCTGGCGACCACCCGAGACCGGGTCGCCAAGACTGCCTTCACCTTCGAGATGGCCGACTCCAAGCACCTTGATTCGGTGCTGAAGGCGGTGCGAAACGTGCCCGGCGTCTTTGACGTCTATCGAGTCACGAGCTGAACTCGTCGGAGGCCCGTCGGGCCGCCTCCAAGAACATCTGCCGCGACGCGAGGTTCTCCTCCAGCTTCGCCACGGTCCGCTCGTCGCCGGCAGCTCGGGCGACCTCGAGGTCTGCCTCCACCTTGGCGATCGCCTGCTGGAGCTTCGCGATCATGTCGTCGGCGCGGGCTGACTTCTCCGGATCCGAACGCCGCCACTGCTCGTCTTCGAGGCCGCGAATAGCCTGCTCAACCTTGCGCATCCGGCCTTCGAGTTCCTTCATGCGCTCGCGGGGCACCTTGCCGGCGGCGTCCCAACGCTCGGCGATGTCGCGGAAGGTTCGCTTGGCCGACTCGAGGTCACGCACGGGCAGCAACGCCTCGGCTTCGGTGAGCAGGCCCTCCTTGACGACGGCGTTGCTGGCGAACTCGGCGTCGATGGCGCTGTTGGCAGCATCGCGGGCTTCAAAGAAGGCATCCTGGGCGCCCCGGAACCGTGCCCACAGCGCGTCATCGACGTCGCGGGGTGCCGGTCCGGCGGACTTCCACTCGCGCATCAGGTCACGGAAGCGACCCGCGGTGGGTCCCCACTCCGTCGACCCCGCAAGCGCCTCGGCCTCGCCGGTGAGCCGCTCCTTGACCGCACGAGCGCCTTCGCGCTGCTCGGCTTGCTCGGCGAAGTGAAGCTTGCGTCGGCGGGTGTAGGCCGTGCGCGCGGAGGAGAAGCGCCGCCACAGCGCATCGTCGCTTGCGCGGTCGAGCCGGGGGAGCGCCTTCCACTGGTCGAGGAACTCGCGGAGCCGGTTGGCGCCGTTGCGCCAGTCATTGCTCTCCGCCAACTTCTCGGCGGCGGCGACGAGCCGCTCCTTCTCCTCCTTGGTGGCCGCTGCCCGAGCGGCGCGCTCTGCCTTGCGGGCCGCGCGCTGCGCCTCGATCACCGGAGCCAAGGCATCGAGCCGCGCGCCCAGGGAGGCCAGATCGCCCACGGCGTTGGCCTCCAGCACCTGCGGCCGGAGGTTGCCGATGGTGGTCTGAGCCTCTTCGGGGGCGAGCACTCCGGAGTGAATCCGCTGCTCCAGCAGCGAGACCTCGAAGCTGAGCGCGGCGAAGCGCTCGGTGAAGAAGTGCAAGGCCTCCTCGGGAGACCCTTCGGGGTATTGGCCAACGGCCCGCTCGCCGTCCGCAGTCTTGACGAAGACGGTGCCGTCTTCGGCGACGCGTCCCCAATCGTGAGTCGTCACGAGCTGACCCTTCATGTCGTTTCCCGGTCGCGGTGCGACCGGGGGTTTTGCCGGTGGGAGTGCTGGCTCGCCCTGCCTGCCCGAGTCGAGCAGAGGCGTTGTCAGGCACGGCATTGACCCCCTCGTCATACCGCAAGTGCCCATGCTAACGAACTCCTGCGCCGACGCTCGCCGAGACCACAGGTGATCGGTGTGAATGCCGAGAGCGACCGCCGTCATCGATAGGCTCCGGCCGTGCTGATCGCCGGATTCCCAGCTGGTCCCTGGGCCACGAATTGCTATGTCGTGGCCACGTCCTCAGGCAGTGAGTGCGTCGTTGTCGATCCGGGGAAGGACGCCGCCGAGGGCGTCGCCGCGGTGATCGCCGAGCACCGGCTCAAGCCGGTCGCGGTGCTGGTCACGCACGGGCATATCGATCACATGTGGTCGGTGGCACCCGTCGCCGGCACCTACGACGCCACCGCCTGGATCCACCCGGCGGATCGTCACTTGTTGGCCGACCCGATGGCGGGCATTTCCCCCGAGACCGCGCGCCAACTGCTGGGTCAGGACGTCCGGTTCGCCGAGCCCGACGATGTTCGAGAGCTCAGTGACGGCACCACGCTCGAGCTCGCCGGCATCACGTTTGCGGTCGATCACACCCCCGGCCACACCCCGGGGTCGGTGACGTTTAGAACTCCGCACCCCCAGGCAGGCATCGATCAGGTGCTGTTCTCCGGCGACCTCTTGTTTGCCGGGTCGATCGGACGCACTGACCTGCCGGGTGGAGACCACCCGGCGATGCTCAGGAGCCTGCGAGACAAGGTGTTGACCTTGCCCGACGATGTGGTGGTTCTGCCGGGACATGGCGAGCAGACCTCGATCGCCCGGGAGCGGGCCACTAATCCATTTCTCCTTCCGCTGCAGGCTGGGAGAGACTGAGACCACCATGGCCAAGATCGCACCGCTGAGCGGATTTCCCGAGCTATTGCCCGCAGACCGCATGGTCGAGCGGGCCATCATCGCGTCGCTGTCTGCGACCTTTGAGCTGCACGGATTCGCCAACATCGAGACCCGCGTCGTCGAGCCGTTGGATCGGCTCGCCAAGGGCGGGGAGATCGACAAGGAGATCTACGTCCTCAAGCGGCTCCAGGCCGATCGACCCGATCAGGCAGCCACGGATAGGTCCGGAGCAGATCAAGCCGGCGATGCAGCCCTGGGCATGCACTTCGACCTGACGGTGCCCTTTGCCCGCTACGTCCTCGAACACGCCGGACACTTGGAGTTCCCCTTCCGGCGCTACCAGATCCAGCCCGCCTGGCGCGGCGAGCGACCCCAGGAGGGTCGCTATCGGCAGTTCACCCAAGCCGATGTCGACATCGTCGGCCGCGACACCTTGGCCTTCCACCACGACATCGAGGTCATGCGGGTGATGGTCGAGGCCCTCGCGGGCCTGCCACTGCCGCCGATCTCCTTCCAGTTCAACAACCGTAAGCTCATCTGGGGCTTCTATCGCGGGATCGGCGTGCCCGACATCACCGCCGCTGTGCGGATCATCGACAAGCTCGACAAGCTCCCGGCCGCCACGGTGATCGAGCAACTCGTGGCCGGGGCGGGTGTGACCGAGGAGCAGGCGCAGCGCTGTGTCGAGCTGGCCTCGATCAGGGTCGCCGACGATTCCCTGGCCGAGCGCGTGCTCGCGCTTGGGGTCCGCGACGAGCTTCTGGACGAGGGCTTGGCCGAGCTCACGGCGGTCGTCGCCGGCTGCCGTGAAGGCGCCACCGGCAACGTGACGGTGGAGGCCAACCTGCGCATTGCCCGCGGCCTGGACTACTACACGGGCACGGTCGTCG
>JBAQXA010000725.1:0-9041 GCA_049299195.1 Nocardioides sp. | reverse complement strand
CCCTCCTGACCTCCCCCACGCCCCTGGACCTGGGTGAACTGGCAGGGATGGCAGGGATGGTGGAAGCAGCGGGGGATGTGCCGTCGAAGTCGCAGAGGTCCACGGCGAAGGCTGCGCTGGTCGCGCTTAGCAAGGCGGGAATGGTCCGGGTCGACGAGAACGGGTGCTGGCAGGCAGCGACTCGACCCAGGTCGGTCCAGGTCGAAGAGGCCGCAGCCGCGGCGTACGCCCGTCAGCTGGAGATCGTCGAAGCCGAGCGAGCCGCCTACCGCGCGGGAATCACGTCGAGCTGGACCGCCGGCCGGGCACGAGCCATCAAAGCGCAGAGGGCGAGGGAGAAGGGCTGGTGGGACAACCTCTCCCCCGCAGCCCGTGCCGACCGCGCCACAGCGAAGCGCCTCGAGTTCGACCAGATGTCGATCAGCCAACAGGCAGCGCTCAAGTCCCGACTCGCCGAGCGACGCATCTACGCCGGCCTCGACGAGCTCGACCAGTACCAGACCTGGCTACGCAGGCTCCCGGCCGACGAGTACGTCGCGCGCAGCCTGGAACGCAAGCAACGCTTCCAGGACCTCTCCCCCGCTGAACGTGGAGCCTCTGTGGCCGCCTGGGACCGACACCGACTCCGCTACGGCCTCACCGCCCAGCGCCTGACCACACCCGTCCTCGACGAGCGGTCGCCGACTCCCGACGTCGAGCAGGCAGCACTGCTACCCGATGGCGCGGCGACACGCGACGCAGCATTCCTCGAGCGCCAGGGCAACCTGTTCGACCACTCGGAAAGCGAACAGACCGCGGCCGGATGACAGCTGGCCGCGCTCAGTCGGCAGAGGGCAGTGCCCGGCGGGCGAGCCGCTCGCGGGCATCACGCAGGATCGTCTGGAGCCGTTGCTCCAGCTCGTGCCGCGGTGGCAGCGCAGTCCAATACTCGGCGACCACGATCCCGTCCTTGTGCATCTCCAGCAGCTCGACCTGCTCTCGGCTGGCCTCTGTGCACAGGATCAGCCCGATCGGTGACTCTTCACCCTCAGCGCGCTCGTACCGGTTGAGCCACTTGAGATACAGCTTCATCTGGCCCTCGTGTCGGGCGTCGAACTTCCCGATCTTGAGCTCTACAGCGACCAGGCGCCGCAACGGCCGGCTGAAGAAGAGGAGGTCGAGGTGGAAGTCGTCGCCGTCGATGATTATGCGCTTCTGGCGCGCGACGAAGCTGAAGCCGTCGCCGACTTCCAGCAGGAACGCCTCCAGGTCCCGCAGGATCGCAGCCTCCAGGTCTGCCTCGGCGTATCCATCGTGGAGGCCGAGGAAGTCGAGCAGGTAAGGGTCGCTGAACGTGTCCGCTGGAACCATCGACCCTGGCTCGATCTGCGAGTTGGCGATCTCGCGGCGTTCGTAAGCCTTGCGCTGTATCGCTCGCTTGAGTTCCCGAACGGAGAGGCGACCGGCAACCACCTGGTCCGCGTAGAACCTCCGTGCCTCGTCCGACTTCAGCGGCAGGAGCGCTACAAAGTGAGTCCAACTCAATTTGTGTGCCAGTGACGCAACAATCTCAGGGTCGGGGAACTCCCGGGCAAACGTGACCATCCGGCTCAGGTTCGGCCGGTCGAATCCTCTCCCGAACCGTGCCGTCAATTCGTGTGCCAGCGACGCAAGAATCTGCGACCCGTAGCCAGCGCGCTCCCCGCCGAGCACCTCGGAGTCAATCAGCGCACCGACCTGCCAATAGGTCAGCGTCAACGTCGCGTTGGCATACGACGCGATGGACTCTCTAGCCTCACGGACCAGCGAAGACACCCGCTCGACCAGGTCGTCCGGGGTCGCGGCCTCACCCGCAGAGGGCCGGCGCACCGGGCTGATGGCGCGCTCCTGACTCGACGGGGTGGGATCGCTCATGGGTCAAGTCTCCCGTCCGACGGTCACCGGTCGGCCCTGGGCGTCCACTCAGGAGCGACCGCAAGCGAGCGAGGCTCCTTCGTCGAGGCGAGCGCACCGCGGCGGTGCAGCGTGTCGATCATTGCCGCCGCCAGTGGGCCACGTACGTCGAGCGCGGAGGCCAGCTCGCGCCACGTCGGCCCCTCCCCCGTCTCTGCCCACACCCGCGCAACGTGCTCGCGCGCAGCGGCCACGTGCTCATCGGCAAGCTCGCCGGCCTGCTCGCGCCTTCGGGCTGCCCGAGCCCTGTTCACCTCGCGGCGCCGCTTCTCCTCGGCGTAGATCTCCCGCACATGAGGCACCTCGTCGGCGCCCATGGCGCCGTTCAACAGTGCTACCGCAGCCTTCCAACGTGGAAGCCCCGGCTTGCCGGCATGCGTCGCGAACCGACGATGCTCCTCGAGGACCTCAGGCGTGATCGCCCGGTTGTATCCAGCCGCGCTCAGCAGCTCCTCTACCCGCTCATCGGTTGCCTTCGGCCGCGGAGGCCTCCCCCGCCGCGGGTCGCCCTGATCAGAGGTGACGGCGCCATCGTCGGGCGCTTCCGCGCCGGTCGGTGAGGCCGTTGCGGCCGTCGGTGGCCTGGCCGCAGACGGTGAAGGCTGCGGGGCGGGTTCGGTGCGGCGCCCACGAGCAGCGTCGCCGCAGGCCTGGCACACCGCGTACGGCCACTCCCCCGCTGCTCCTGGCCGCGTGCGGTCGACCTCGCGACGTAGCTCGACCCACGTGTCGGTCGATCCGCAGGCGCGACACGGCTTTCCCAATGGCCGGCGCAGATGGCTGGCTCGCCTCGTCTGGTCGACTCCTGTGCTCACCCGAACTCCCCTCGTTGTGTCCCGGGTCAGCCGAGGTGCGCGGACAGGGCCGCGGCCACCAATTGCGACCGTGACTCGGCGCCGTGCTTGTCGACCAGCTGGTCGATCACCTGGAGGTTGCCTGACTTGATCCGCAGCGAGACGCCGACGAACCGCTCCCCCTTCGCGCCCGGAGTCCGGTCGAAGAGGCCGTCGCTGACTGTGGGCTGCTCGGTCCGCGCCGCTACCAGGTCCGTGAGCTCGTCCTGACGTGCCACCAGGGCGTCGAGCAGCACGTCAACTTGGGAAGTGCGGTCCCTTTTCGCGCTGTCTCGCCATGCCTCGGCCACAGTGAGCGGCACCGACACAGAGACCGCCTTCATCGTGTCCGCGCTCGCACTGCGTCCCGCCGCCGACTTCTCGGCGCGGGCCTTCCTCGTACGGCCGGTACTGGCTGTCGCCCCGGACCTGGCCGCCGCGGGAGCGTCTTCCTTCGCCGGCGCCCTCGAAGGGCCCTCGGTCAGGGAGTCCGGCTGCTCCTCGACCGTGTCAGGAGTCGGCTCAGGAACCGGTGCCAGCGTCCGCGGGCGAGGACTCGGGGCAGGAAGGCTCGGCTTCTTCAGCCCAGAGATCGGGGTCATCGGCTCGCGGCGGCTCACGCGCTCTCTCCCTGCTCCACGGCCTCTTCGAACTTGCCGATCCGGGTCAAGATCGCGTTGGTCAACAGGAGGTGGTCATCGGCGAGTGCCCCGACGCTGCCAGGGATGCGCTCGGGGCGGTGCCCCTCTCGGAGCGCCTTCCACCACGGCTCCCCCGCTTCCTCCTCGCTCTTGACCTCGGCCAGCTCGTGCACCAGCTTGCCCGCCGCACGCGCGTCCACCGCCGCAACTGAATGTCGGATCGTGATGACATCTTCGGCATCGTCGACGAACACAGAGGCGGCGCCGTCGAGAACCGTCTTGATGTCCTCCAACGCGTCGCGGTTCACCCGGGTGGCCTGCTTGTCGAAGTCGAACGGCACCACCCCGAGGATCTCGGCCTGCGGGTTGACGTGTCGCACCTCGGCGAGCTCGGCAGCCAACTCGGCCAGGTTCCCGATGCTGGAGCGGTCACTCTTCGTCGGCACCACCAGCCACCGCGTGGCGCCCAGCACCAGCTGCAACACCACAGGCCTGGTCGGCGGCGTGTCAATCACGATCAGGTCGTACTCGCGAGCCCACGGAGCCAATGCCTCGGCCAGCATGAGCCGGTACTCGGTGCCACGGCGTTCCTTGCCGGACAGAACGTCCTCGATGTTCTTGAGTGCCTCGCGGCCCATTGGCACCACGTCGAGATTCGGGCGAACACCGCGAAGCACCGGCTGCAGGGGCTTGTGCTCGTCGAGAACCTCGAGCATGTGGGCGCCCTGGTCGTTCTCGGGATTGCGCTTGTATCCGAGGTCGTCCCCCGCGTCACCCTGCGGGTCGAACTCGACGAACAAGGTGCGCCACCCAGCAGCTGCGCACAGTCCAGCGAAGTTGGTCGAGCAGGTCGTTTTCCCGACGCCGCCCTTCCCGTTAGCGAAGGTGATGACTCGGCTGAGCACGTCTTGGGTCAAGGCCATTGGGGAAGAAGCCTTCCTGTGCGTTGGTCGGAAGCGGGACGCCTCTGATGATGCCGCAGCGCACTACCGCAATGCAGTAGCGACACGCGGTAGCGTCGTGCGGTAGTGCTCTACGACAACGCGAACGCCACCGCGCCACACCATCGCACCGCACTACAGTTCGACGGCAACGCGGACCACTAGCGCGGCGCGTTGCTCCGCTGCCATGGTTATCAGCGGTAGTGCGTAGCGGCAGAGTCACGCGGTGCCGCGCACCACTGCTGCGGTGCGATGGTGGGGCGCGCCGACAAGAGCGGTCGTGAGTTGCGGCACGTTGGCGCGGTACTGTCTTGCGTTACTTTGGTGCGGTAGTGCGTTGCGGTAGTGGGGGGCACTACCGCGCTGCGGTATGGCGTCGCGGCAGTGCGGGGAGGGGGACACGGCTCGACATGGCCTCGTCTCAGCGATTGTCCTCGTGAGGCGTGGTTGGGCCCACCGAAGGCGTCGCGGACCGCGAGAGGGCCGTTCTGGGGCGTCTGGCCGGGGTGTGTGAGATGAGCTAGAGGCCGCCGGAACTACACGGCGGTGATTCGAATTCAGAAGCCGATCGGGCCGGCGGATGGGGGAGTGGCGTCCGGAGGCAGTGACGTCCTGTCGACTGGGGTCGCCGGGAGGTTGAGTGCGCCGGCTTGGAGGGTCGCGGAGCGACGAGCCGGACCGGGATTGCCGCCACCCGGAGGGGCAGGGAGAACGTCGACGAACATCCGCAACTCGTGCTCGGGGATGCCGTTGCTGGCCGCGACCGTGCGCCAGGACGCGGTCGCGGCGTGGACCTGGGCGAGCTCCTCGGCGCCCCGATCGGCCGTCAACCCGAAGTAGGGAGCCGCCTCGAGGAGGGCTTCGCGCTCCTCCGTGGAGGACGTTGCGCCACTGATCGAGGTTGCCCGGGCCTTGTTCGGATCGGGGTTCGGGTTGACGTCGAACGCCGGAGCGAGTGCCCAGCCGCCGGGGGAGTGAAGGAACCCGTGGTTACGGAAGTGGTCGTCGATATTGTGGATCGCGGTGAACACCGCGATCCGGCGCCACAGGTCTGCCAGGTCGGCGTCGGGCTGGTTGGAGTGGTCCGCGATCGCGGCCGCGAGATCGAGATAGTCGGCCGGGTCCCCGTCGCTGAGGCCGGTCAGCGTCATGGCGCTGGCATAACCCAGCCTGGTTGCGCCGTCGCGATCGAACCTGCGCAGGATCAACACACTGCGGCCGTCGACCTTGGTCAGGTGCCGGGCCGGTACGTCGAGGCCGGCCCGCTCGGCGAGGTCGAGTGCGGTCTTCTCCCACGCCATTACGTCCCACTCATCGCCCGGGTGCGGGAACTTCGCGATCGACAGCGCACCATCCGCGTCGATGACGGAGGCCTTGGGACGGGCGCCGCCCAGGGTGGTGCCGCCGACGTCGAGGAGTTCGCGCACTGCGTGCATCTCCTCCACCTCGTGGTGACGGCCGGCGCCGGCGAGCTGATCGGAGGCGTGGAGAAGCCGGCCCAGATCAACCAGTCGTGGGATGTCGTGGCCCGCGGCGATGTAGCCGGTTTCATCGGGGCGCCGGTAGCGCAAGGCGCCCTGACGTGAGTGGTCCGAGACGCCGGCGAGGTAGTCGACCTCGCTGATCGAGGCGGGACCGGCCCAGGCCTTCTCGATAAGTCGTCTGCCCCACCGATCGGGAGCGCTATCGGCGAAGGCGCCCGGGAGCCCGGTGGTGTGCCCGCGGCCCGCGTCGAGGGGGAGAGCCGGGTCGACGGCGTAGGCGTCAGGCCGTGCCAGGTAAGTGGGGGAGTAGGTGAACGTGGTCGTGACCGCGCGTCCGCGGCGGGTGAAGTGGGCGGTGCCGACATGGACGCTCTGCCCGCCCAGTTCGAGGTCGACGTCCAGTTGTGTGTCCATCAGCGGCGGACCCGCTTCGGCAGGACCTGGTCGGCGCGGGCGCGACCTAGTTCGGTCTCGTACGGGTCGAGCGCGGTGACAGCGTCGTCGAGCCGACCGAGGGCCCGCAGTACGTTGAGGTAGGTCTCCAGGGTCACGCTCGGGTCGCCGTGCTCGAGCTTGCGTAGCGTCGGGGCGGAGATGCCGGCACGCTGGGCGACCTGTTCGGCGGTGAGACCTAGCAGGCGGCGCCATGTCACGACGTGCTGGCCGATCCGCTCGGCGGCTAGACGCACCTTGGCTGGACTCGGTCGACGCACTCTGATCACCCCAAACTCGCTTATACCGAAACTATCGCTTCTAGAGTACGCGATAACCGCAACGTTGTTTACTGTTAGGCGGGGTCAGCGGGCTGGGGTCCGGTCAACCGAGGGACTCTGCGAAGTGACAGGCGGGCGCGGTGCAGCGGGTGCCTGTGCGCGGAGCGCGGCCGCTTGGAGGGTCACCGACGGGTCGGGCGCCCAGTCCGGCTGCTGGGGGAGCGGCTTGTCGGCAGGAGTGGCCACACGTGCGTTGAAGAACGCCGCATCGGCCTTGACACCGCCGTGCGCGCCCATCGCCATCGGCACCAACGACCTGGTCTCCATCCGCACGGCCTGCCAGGTGGCCAGCCGGTCCAGCGGCGCCTCCTTCTGCTTCAACGGCATGATCCGGTACTCCCGGCGCAGCTCCATCACCGCGAACCCAGCCGCGCGGTAGCCGGACTGCTCCGCGGTCTCCCGGGCGACGCGGCGGATGTGGTCGACGGCCGTGTCAGGGTCGGTGAACCGGGACTCCTCAGTGTGGGTGCTCATCGCGACGGTCCCTCGAGGTGTGTTTGGGCTCGGTCAGGCAGTTCCTGGCGAGCTGCCTGGAGTGCGACGTCGGCCGTGGCCAGCCGCGTTTCGGCGTTCAGGAGCAGCCGTTGGAGGTCCTCGCGGCTGACCCCGGGGAGACCGTGGGGACCATGCCGGTCGATCTGATCGCGGACCCGCACGACGTCGCGCGCCGCGTCCTCGAGCTCTGCCTGCTCCGCGGTGTACCGCTGCATGGCGGTTTGCTGATCGGTCATGGCGTGGACTCCTTCGTGTCGGTTGCTGAGTCGTGGTGTGTGCCCGGCCCCGCAGGTACACCTCCCCGGGAGACTCGGAGGACGGGGATTGTGGGTGTCCTTCGCGGACCACCGACCGCGTTGACGGGGCCGGGCAAGGCTCTGAAGTTGTTAGAGGGCCGGAGCGCCGTAGGTGACGCGGCGGGCCGCCGGGAACGGCGTCGGTGGCCGTGCCGAGGAGGTCGGGGTCAGGTTCAGCGCTTGCTGAAGGGCAGCTCGTTGCAGAGGATTGCTGAACCGGGCGACCGGCTCGTTGGGAGCGGGAATGTTGACCAGGTCGGTCAGCGTGGTCTCCAGCCGCGAGCGTCGGCCGACCCGGACCGGGCCGTCGCGGTGGCGAGGGTGGGCGTCGATCAGGTTGCTGTTGCCACGCAGCAGCTCGCGGCGCAATGCCTTGCCCAGGTTGTGGGTCACCTCGTGGGTCGCCTTGGCCAGTTCGACCATCTGCGTGGGCTGCAAACGGATCGGCACGCCGTGGTCTTCCATCCGGGCGACCGCGGTCGTGAGCTCGCTCTGCTGCCAGAACCGACGCATGTTCGGCTCCTGCGCAGGCGTGACGTCAGCCAGATGGCTGATCTGGGGCTGCAACGACTCCAGCACCTCGGCCCGTTCCTCGAAGAGCGCCGCGAACATGTTGGTCTTGGCTGAATGCCCGGCGGCCTTCGCGAACGCCCGACACAGATAGAGCTGGCTGGCCGTGACCTGCCGTGCGGAGTCGGCGGTGATCTCCGGCTCGTCGGCGTAGAACGCGTCACTGGCCATCATTGGGCGAAGGAATTGGGCGAGCCGCTGCTGCGCGCCCGCGAGGTCGGTCGGCGTGGAGACCATCGATATCGGCTCGACGACCGTGGTTGGGGCTCGCTGTTGCAGCCGTGGGGTGGCTTCTTCGGGGCCGGCGCTGGTGGCATGCCAGGTTGCCACCCGGGCGGTCTGGGAGAGCACCATGCGCTTCTCGTCCAGACCCATCGCGTACTCCGGTCGCTGGTGATCGTTCAGCAGGCCGACCTCGTCGAGCCGGGAGTCGAGTACCAGGACCGCCTCCAGGGCCACCGCCACGTCGCGCATGACCCACCAGCCCGCACCCGGATCGCTGCGCCACGGCTGGTCCTCGGCCGCCGACAGGGCGTGGGAGGCGGACAACAGCTCGATCGCTGCTGCCCGCCAAGACTCCACCGTCGGATCCTCCGAGGCGGGCGTGAGGTAGTCCGTGTGGGCGCGACGCTCGTCGAGGGGGAGAGTGGGGAGCGCGAAGGCGATGTTGTCCACCAGGCTTGCGAGCTTTTCATCCAGCCCGGCCAGCACGGGCTTCGGCGTCCGGGCCGGCAGATGATCTGGCGGCGGGTACCAACTGTCCTGGCCGACGTCGTAGAGCCGCTGGCGCAGCGCGTCGACGACGGCTTCGCGGCAATGCAGTAGCTGGTCGACCGCGTACTCGTCGGCCGGGATCACGTCGTTGCGGATCAGGGCGTTGAGCGCCTGGGCCGCGTTCTCGGCGTGCTCGCCGTAGGTCGTGACCGTCATCGCGGTTCACCAGCCGGTCGCTCGCCGGGACAAGTCGTTGCCATGTCTGGAGAAGCAACCGCCGAACGCACGGATCGGACACCGCGGCTGTGATGGATGTGGAGAGAACCGCTACGGAGTTGGCCCGGTGGGGGAGTGATCAGCCC
>JBAQXA010000724.1:0-1722 GCA_049299195.1 Nocardioides sp. | reverse complement strand
AACGCGGACCCGCCCCCGCGTCGGCGGGCGAGCGATCGCGTCAGCTTGCCCGCCATGACCGCGGTCGCAGTTCTCAGCACGCGCCAACCCTAACGGCAGCGACATCGGAACTCCTTGGCGTCCGGCTCAGGCATGCGGCACAGCCTCTCCCGTGGCACCTCACGACACCACAGAGTGGATACTCCTATCCGTGCAGCAGTCCCCCGACGGCGCAGGGTGAGTCACGCGCGGCGGGCAATGATCTCCTGGATCTCCTTGACCGATGGGGAGTACCCGCGCCGGTTCTGCATCCTGAAGTCCTTCAACTTTGGCAACCGAGCGATCGGGCCAAGATCCCCATCGGCGACCCTCGTCGACTCGTACAGGTACAACCGCTCCAAGTTCACCAAGTCGCTCACGGGAGCAACCGAGAGAATTTCGCCCCCCTCGCTCAGATCGAGGAAATTCAACGACACACAACCCGCGACCGGCGCGATGTCTGTGATCTTCTTGCATGACTGCAGCTGTAGTACCTGCAGGGCGGGAGGCTGCGACCGCTCAAGAGCACCGATGTCCGTAAGCCCGGACGCCAAGAACACCCCCAACCGCAGCAGCCACGGGAACGCCTCGAGCCCGTCCAGCGACCGTAGTTTCGGTCGCTCCTTCATCACCAGCGACGTCAGCGACGTCAGCGCGGACAGCGGCTCAAGATTCGGTTCCGAGTAGGACGGAAGAGCGAGATCCTCGATCTGCGGAGCGAACAGGATCGAGGCCCGGACCTGCGGCCAAGACGCAGCCAACGTTCGAACACGCGGGAGACCCTCGAGCTCGATCACTGCGCGCGGATCCGACTGGACGCGCAGCTCCTGAAGCGTCGAGCCCAGCGAGTACACCGGCGACAAGTCACTGACCGATCTGGCAAGCAGGTCGAGCTTGCGGATCGGCAAGCCGTTGATGAAGTCAATCGGCTGCTCACGAAACCCCTTGGCGTAGTTCAACACCAGACCGTCAGCACGCCCGCTCTCCAACGCTTCTCTGGCAGCCGGCGACCAGTCTCCAGTCACCACCAGATCCACGCCCTGACCACGAGGTTCAAGCACGAAACTCATGGTCGGACATATCCCTCAGGCATCAAGCTCAGCCGACGGTCACCGATCGGGTTGACCTTGTTCAGGATGCCCGGCGCATCTCGACCACCAAAGCTGTCTAGCTTTAGTTGCTCCGTGACTTCTCGAGCGTCCTTTCCGCCGAGCACCTCAAACCGCTCGGCAGCGTCCACCTCAGCCTGCGTGAACTTGCGCGTCGACACGTGCTGGCTCAAGCGAGTCGTTATGTTCCCCGACTGGCCGACATACACCACGCCGGCCGCATTGCGGACCACATAGATGCCCTCATTCGCTACGGACTGTGCGGCTGCTGCGACTGCGTCGCCCGGTCCGCAGTTGTGGGTGAGAACGGAGGTGCCACCCGTGACGACGAAGAACGTGTGCAGGTCCTCGACTGTGAGGTTGATGACCCGCTGGCGCTTGACATACGCCCGCACGTTGTCGACCTGGACGTAGGTGCCCGCTGAGGTCCGCAGCAGCTCCCCGACCTGGATCTTGCCGGCATCGACCCAGTCACCGCGCGAGACCGACCAGATGGGGTGGCCGGCGGTCGCCGTGAACGTCCCACCACCAGCTTGCCCGGCGTCGCCTTGGCCAGCCTCGTGGACGGTCAGGTCGACAAGCTCCTTGTTGCCGT
>JBAQXA010000723.1:0-2777 GCA_049299195.1 Nocardioides sp. | reverse complement strand
GGGCAGCGGCTCGGTCTCGGGCGGCAGGCCCTTCGCGAGCAGGCAGTCGGCGATCGCGGAGCTGGCGACGCGGAGGATCTCCTCGTCGGGCAGGTTGTGCGGGTCGAGGTCGCTTTCGGCGCGCCCGCGTCCGGCGGGCGTGCTCTTGCGGATCAGGTCCGCGTTGGGCGCGGCGGGGTTGATCTCGGTGACCCGGCGGAGCAGCTCACGCTGGCGCAACCCGCCGTCGCGCCCCCCGGGATCCACCGCCGCACCACCCTCCATGCGGGGAGTATTTCACGAGCCGTCTAACTCACCGACGGCGCCAAGCGACGGACGCCCTCCGGAGAGAGCGCGGACCACGCGGCTGGGGCTCGGCCGGCCGAGATGACCGGCCATCCAGACGCTCGTGTCGACCAGCGCGGAGAGGTCGAGGCCGGTGTCGATGCCGAGGCCACGCAGCATCCAGACCAGGTCTTCGGTGGCCAGGTTGCCGGTGGCCGACTTGGCGTAGGGACAGCCGCCAAGGCCCCCCGCGCTCGCGTCGAGGGTGGTGATGCCGGCGACCAGAGCGGCATACGCATTGGTGAGGGCCTGGCCATAGGTGTCGTGGAAGTGCATCGCGAGCCGGTCGGTCGGCACCCCGGCGTCGGCGAAGGCGGCGACGAGTTCGGTCACGTGACCAGCGGTGGCAACGCCGATGGTGTCGCCGAGACTGAGCTGGCTGGCGCCGAGTTCGAGCAGCCGTATGCCGACGCGCACGACCCGCTCGATCGGCACGGGCCCCTCCCAGGGATCGCCGAAACACATCGAGACGTAGCCGCGGATGTCGACGTTGGCCTCGGCGGCCAGCGCTGCGACCGGGGCGAACATGTCGAACTGGCTGTCGAGGGAGCGGTTGAGGTTGCGCTGCGCGAAGCTCTCGGTGGCGCTGCCGAAGAGCGCGATGCGGCGGCAGCCGAGTTCGAGGGCGCGGTCGAGGCCGCGTTCGTTGGGCACCAGCACCGGCATCGCCGCGCGCTTGCTGTGGTGGAACGCCGCGATCACCTCCGCCGCGTCGGCCAACTGCGGGACCCACTTGGGGTGGACGAAGCTGGTCGCTTCGACGATCGGCGCCCCGGCGGCGGTGAGGCGCTGGATGAACTCGACCTTTACGTCGGTCGGCACGATCGCTTGCTCGTTTTGCAGGCCGTCGCGGGGGCCGACCTCATAGATCGTGACCCGCTCCGGGAGGCCCGCCTGCGCGCGAACCATCGGCAACCCGAGGTCAAGCACGTCGCTCACGGCGTCTCCTCCGCGACCACCTCAAAGAGCATGGCACCCAGTTTGACCTGGTCACCCGGGCTCGCGCCCACCGCGCGGACGACGCCGGCGTGGGGGGCGGTCAGCGCTAGCTCCATCTTCATCGCCTCCATCACGCCGAGCCGTTGGCCGCTCGTGACGTGGTCACCCGCGCTGACCTCGACGGCGAGGACGGTGCCGGGCATGGGTGCGGCGACCTGGTCATCGCTGGCCAGGGCACCCTCGGCGCCGAAGGGGTCGTGACGGGGAAAGAAGGTGCGCTGACCTCGGCTGATGACCTCGATGCCTTCGGGGAGGTGCCACACCGCCCCCACGGACGACCGGTACTTCATGCTGTCGCGAAGCGGTTGCTCGCTGCGCCGGAAGCGCTCGCTGGTCCCGAATGGATCCTGCGCCGCGCTGAATGCCAGGGGCTCGCCTAAGAAGACGCCCGCTTGCGCGGGGCCACCCGATCGCCAGCCATCGACCTTCCAGGGACCAGCCTCGCCACGGCCTTGCACCTCGATGCCAGCGACCATTGCAGCGAGGGCCCGCGCCCGCTTCTCGGCTTGAGTGCGCTTGCGGGCGATCCAATCCGTGGCGCCGTCGAGCCAGGCCGTGTCGATCTCGCAGTCGGAGAACTCGTCGGAGGTGATCAGCTCGTGGCAAAACCCCACGTTGGTCGCAATCCCGCGGTAGACGGCATTTCCGAGCTCGCCCGCCAGCCGTCGTCGGGCCGACTCCCGGTCGGCGCCGAATGCGATGGCCTTGGCAAGCATGGGGTCATAGCGGCTGGAGACGGTGGCCCCATAGGCCGAGTCGAGCCTGAAGTTGTTGAGCGCAAAAAGCGCTGTGGGTGCCGAACCACGGTCCGCAATCGAGATGTACATCCACTGCACCTCGGTCAACGTGCCCGCTTGCGGGAGGAACCCGGCATACGGGTCCTCGGCGTAGATCCGGGCCTCAATCGCGTGGCCTTCGAAGGTGATCTCGCCTTGGGTGAGTGGGAGGGGTTGGCCGTCGGCGACGCGGAGCTGCCACTCGACCAGGTCGATGCCGGTGATCATTTCGGTGACCGGGTGTTCGACCTGGAGGCGGGTGTTCATCTCCAGGAAGTAGAACGCGCCGGTCTCGGCGTCGAGGAGGAACTCAACGGTGCCGGCGCCGACGTAGCCGACGCGCTGGGCAAGGGCCGCGCCGGCCGCACGGATGGCGGTGCGCTGGTCGTGGGTGAGGGTCGGGGCGGGAGCTTCCTCGATGACCTTTTGGTGGCGGCGCTGCACAGAGCAATCGCGCTCACCGAGGTGCACGACGTTGCCGCGGGTGTCGCCGAAGACCTGCACCTCGATGTGGCGTCCGTGCTCGACGTACTTCTCCGCGAGCAGGGTGTCGTCGCCGAAGGCGCCGGCCGATTCGCGGGCGGCTGCTGCCATCGCGTCGGGCAGGTCGGCTGGGGTGCGCACGATGCGCATGCCCTTGCCGCCGCCGCCCGCAGCGGCCTTGACGAGGATCGGCCA
>JBAQXA010000722.1:0-1949 GCA_049299195.1 Nocardioides sp. | reverse complement strand
CCTGACGACGAGGTCAAGAACCTCAAGACCGTCCGCGACGCGGTCACCTTCATCACGAACGCCCAGGCCTGACCTGCTCCGACGGCTGCGGTATGCCGTGCCGCACCGGTGACACGGCATACCGCGGCAGGTCCGGCGTTCCCGGACCCGAAAACATGCCGTTCCGTTCCGCTCGACCTGATCGCTCTGCCCTGAAGGAGCCCGCATGACCTCCCCCAGCGCCACCCGCGTCGTCGTGACCGGAATGGGCGCCACGACCCCCGTCGGTGGCACCGTCGCGGAATCGTGGGACGCCATCCTCGCCGGGCGTTCCGGCGCTCGACCCCTGGAGTTCGACTGGGTTGCCGAGTACCAACTACCGGTGACCTTCGCCGCCCAACTGCACACGCCACCCGATCAGGTGCTCGCCAAGGTGGAGACCCGACGGCTGGACCCCTCCTCGCAATATGCGCTCATCGCCGCGCGCGAGGCGTGGGCCGACGCCGGTTCCCCGGACATCGAACCCGAGCGGATCGCGGTCGCGGTCGGGTCGGGCATCGGCGGGGTGCACACCTTGCTCAATCAGTGGGACACGTTGCGAGAGAAGGGACCTCGGCGGGTCTACCCGCTCGCGGTGCCGATGCTCATGCCTAACGGGCCCGCTGCCGCGATCTCGCTCGAGTTGTCGGCTCGGGCTGGCTCCCACACCCCGGTCAGTGCCTGCGCCTCGGGCGCCGAAGCCATGGGGTATGCCGTGCAGCTCATCCGCAGCGGCCGCGCCGACGTCGTCGTCGCGGGCGGCACCGAGGCCGCGATGCACCCCATGCCGATCGCGGGTTTCGCTGCGATGCAAGCTCTTTCGACGCGTAATGACGACCCGGAAGGCGCTTCCCGGCCGTATGACACCTCGCGGGACGGCTTCGTCCTCGGCGAGGGTGCGGCGGTCATCGTCCTCGAGTCCGAGGAGCATGCACGAGCCCGTGGGGCGCGGATCTACGCCGAGTTGGCGGGGGTCGGTATGTCCGCTGACGCCTACCACATCACCGCCCCCGAGCCGGAAGGTGCAGGGGCGGCCCGGGCCATGCTGGAGGCCATCGCCACGGCCGGTGCGACACCTGCGGACATCGCCCATATCAACGCCCACGCCACGTCGACCCCGGTCGGCGACGTGGCCGAAGCCAACGCCATCCGCCGCGCGTTCGGTGACCTAGCCGGCTCCATCCCGGTCAGCGCCACGAAGTCGATGACTGGTCACCTGCTCGGCGCCGCCGGCTCGTTGGAGGCGATCTTCACGATTCTCGCGCTGCACCATCGGCTGGCCCCGTCGACCATCAACCTCGTCGACCTCGACCCAGAGGTCGGCCTCGACGTCGTCCGCGGTGAGCACCGCCCGCTGCCCGCGGGCGACATCGTTGCACTCAACAACTCGTTCGGCTTCGGCGGTCACAACGTCGCGTTGGCCTTCCGCAGCGTCTGACGGCTCAGGCGGTGCCTCCGCCGCCGGACTCGGCTAGGCAGAACGTGCGCGTGAACGCACGTTGTGCCTAACCGACCTTATGGAGCCAGCGCACTGCGGCGCCGTCACCGGCATACCGGAAGGGTTCGAGCTCCCGATCCCACGGGCCTCCCAAGAGGGCGTCGATCGCCTGCTGGAGACTCACCGCGTCATGGGCGTGGGTCTCGGCGGCCGACCTGATCCGGTCCTCGTGGATCACCGCGTCGCCATTGGCAGCAGTCCACGTGTGATGAATCCCGAGCGTCGGTGTGTGTGACCAGCGCGAGCCGTCCACCCCTGGTGAGGGTTCCTCGGTGATCTCGTAGCGGATGTCACCCCAGCCGCGCAGCGCGGTGGCGATGCGCGCGCCGGTGCCCGCCGGACCGACCCAGGCAGCCTCCGTGCGCTGCAGGCGTGGCGACGCAGGCTGCGGCGTCCATTCCAGGCGCACGGTATGACCGAGGGCAGATTCAAG
>JBAQXA010000721.1:0-9203 GCA_049299195.1 Nocardioides sp. | reverse complement strand
GCCTAGGATCGCGGGGTGGGGGTGGAGCCGAGGCCGACGGGGCGAGATGTGCTGGTGACCCTGGCGGCCGGGTTGCTGTTGCCGGTGCTCACGATGGTGGCGTGGGCGGTCGTCGTACTGATCGCCGATCTGCCGCGGGAGTGGTTTGCGCTCGCGCTCGTGTGGGCGGTGATCGCGATGGCGGCGGGGATCTGGTGGGCGCTCGTACGCCGCCTGGGCTGGGGTCGGGCCGCGCTCGGCTACACCCGCGCGTCGGTCTCGTTGTGGCACTTGCTGTGGGAGATCCCCGCGTCGATCACCGCGTCGCTCGTCTTCGTCGCCGTCGTCTCGCCGCTGCTCTTTGACAAGCCACCGCAGAGCGAGACCGACACGGCGACGGTCGCGTTGCTGTCGATCAGCCCAGCGCTGCTCGTCGTCGGGGGGCTGTTGGTTGTGGTGGTCGTGCCGCTCCTGGAGGAGGTCCTCTTCCGCCGGGTGCTCCTCGACTGGCTCCGCTGGCGGCTCGGGGTGTGGGCAGCGGTGCCGCTCAGCGCCACAGCCTTTGCGGGCGTCCACCTCGCCCCCGCCGCAATGCTCTACCTCTTCCCCCTCGCGCTCTGCTTCGCGCTGCTGCGGATCCGCCACGACACGCTGTGGGCGTCCGCGCTGCTCCATATGGTCAACAACGCGTTCGCGTTCTCCGTCGCCCTCGCCGCCCTGAGCTGACGGCAAGACTCCCCGGCCGAGCGCTTCTCGGAAGCACTGGTGAGCGCTTGTGGGGTTGATTTGAGTCACGAGGTGGCACCAATCCACCCCGGTAGCGTGCCCGCGGCTAAGGACGAGCGCGACGGCGCGCCCGCTCCAGCGCGCGGCCGACGCTCTCCAGCACAGCCTGCACCTCGCCGACGTCGGACCCCTCCTCGGCCAGCCCCTTCTCGAAGGCCTCCAACGCCGACGCGAACGCCGGGAAGCACGCCTCCGTTTCGGCCAGCCCACGCTCGGTCAGCTCGATGAGCACCGCGCGCGCGTCCTCCGGATCGGCGCTCCGCGTGAGCCGTCCGCCCGCTTCGAGGCGCTTGAGGTAGTTCGACAGCGTGGTCGGGCGCATGCCGAGCGTGCGCGCCAACTCCCCCGCCCGCACCTGCCCCAACAGGCGCAGCGCCGAAGTCACCGCAAACTCGTCGGGCGTCAGCGGCGCATCGCGCATCGCGTCCCGCAAGAGCCCACCGAGCTGTTGGTTGACCGCAAACAGCAGCAACAACGGACCGCGGCGAGCCAGAGACACCCCCACACCCTAAACGCAAACGACTGGATTTATTTCAAGTTGGTAGTAATCTCTCGAGTATGTCGCCCACACCCGGCCGCTCCCACCCCGCCCTCCGCCAATTGACCCGGGCCCGCCCCATCGGGTGGCTGCTCGCCGTGGTGCTGCTCACGGCGTCCTGTTCGGGCACCGACTCGGGCGAGTCCGCCGACCCGAGCGGCACCCCTACGGACTCAGCCACCGGCAGCCCCACGGACTCAGCCACCGACCAACCCACCCCCGCTCCCTCCCCAAGCGAGCCCGCCACGATCGAGAGCACCCTGCGCACGCGCGTGGGTGCAGCCCCTTGCGGGATCATCGGTGGCGGCGGCCGGATCTGGGTGAGCCTCTACGACGAGAACGCGCTGGTCAGCCTCGACCCCGAGACCGGCGCCGAGCTCTCCCGCGCCGCGGTGGGCACCAACCCCTGTGGCGTCGCTATCGGAGCGGGCTCGGTCTGGGTGGAGAACTGGACCTCCAACGACGTCACCCGGGTCTCGCTGGCGACCGGCAAGACCCAGCGCACGTATGCCGTCGGGGCAGCCCCCTTCGACGTCGCCTTTGCCGGGGGTGCCGCCTGGGTGACCAACAATCGCGGCGGCTCGGTCTCCCGCGTCGATGCGGCGACCGGCGAGGTGCGCGAGATCAAGACGGGCGGCGTACCCGTTGGGGTCGCGGTCAGCGGCGGCCTGGTCTGGGTGACCCTGGGCGCCCCGGGCGTGGTCGCCCTCGACCCGCGCGACGGCACCATCACCCATGAGATCCCCACCGACGGGCTGGCCGGCTGGACGGCCGCCGACAAGCGCTCAGTCTGGGTCAACGTCGACGAGACCGTCCTGCGCATCGACGCCCGCACCGCGCGCGTTGCGGAGACCTTCGCGGTCGGCGCCCGACCAGCCGACGGCGACGTCGTCGATGGAGTCGCCTGGGTGCCCGACCGCGATGGCCTGCTCTACCGCCTCCGGTCGGGTGCGCCGGTCGACCCGCCGGTCAAGGTCGGAGTCACCGATCCGTTCGTGCTCAACGAGTACGACGGGCAGGTCTGGATCGCTGACTTCGCGGGCACCGACGTGGTGCGGATCCCCGCCGGCTAAGCCAGGCCGGGCAAGCAGCTGCAGCTAGTTGGCCCGGGCCAACAGCGCGTGGGCGCCGTCCAACATCCGATCTCGACCCGCCGCGTCACCCCGCAGCGCACCCCACCCGTGGGTGATCCGCACGAGGGCCGCCGCCTGGTGCCACGCCAACTGCCGCGGGTCCGGCCGGCGTCCGGTGGTGGCCCGATAGGCGGCCACAAAGGTCTCGCCCAGAGCCCAACCGCGTGCGGGCGACTCCCCGCCCAAGACGGCCGTGGCCCACAGCCACGCCGTCCAATAGCCGACATCGCGCCAGGGCGACGCGTGTTGAACCCGATCGAAGTCGATCAGCACGAGACCGGCGTCGGCTTGGAGCAGGTTGCGCGGCGAGAAGTCGCCGTGGCTGACCACGAGCTCCTCCTCCGGCAGGTCGTGGCCGGCAGCAGCCAGGCGATCCACGACGAGGTTGAAGCGCGGCTCCGCCAACTCCGCGGCATTGCAGGTCTGGTCAGCTATTGGACATTGGTCCTAGGACCATCGGGCAGACCCCAGCGACGGCTCCCGCGCCGGCAGCCGAAGTGGCAGGCTAGGCGGGTGGCAAAACAGCAGCGCTGCGAGGTTCCTAGCGAGTGGGTCGACCGCATCGACGAGATCGTGCGGGGCTTCCCGCGGGTCATCGACGAGGCGGCCTGGGTAGGCCACCGCTGGCGCGTCCAGGGGGCCACAATCGCGCATGTGTTCGGCGGCGAGGACGGTCTGTGCCGGATCACCTTCCGCGGTGATCCCGCCGAAGTCATGGCGTTCGAACACCTGGGTGAGCCCTACTTTCGGGCCGATTGGGGCGACAACATCATCGGCATGGTGCTCGATGACGCCACCGACTGGATCGAGCTCTCCGAGCTCCTGTCCGACTCCTATTGCCTCGTGGCACCCGAGCGGTTGTCGGCTCAGGTCGATCGGCCCGCGGCCGGCTGAACCTGCGCCCGGGCGGCTCGGGCCAGCCAGACGAGTAGGCCGATGCCCAGCGCCGCCACGGCGAGTTGTCCCCACGCGCCGCCCGCACCGACGAGCACCAGCACCAAGAGCAGGGGCGCGGTCAACCCGACGATGCACCCAAGCCACTGCTCTACTGGACGCTCGGGCAGCAACCGCGGCACCCGCCGCCACGCGATGACGGCCGGCACGAGCGACAACAGCACGGCCGCCGGCCACGGGATCTGCAGCCCGGGCGCGCTCCACACGATCACGAAGTGGGCGGTGAACCAGACGAAGAGCTCCGCGGCCAGGCGCCACCAGCGCCGCCCGGGACGTGTCGGCTGCGGCCAGCCGCCCGGCAGCCGGGGCGCCAGCCAGATCAAGACCGCCACCAGCGCATAGCCGGTGAGCACCTGCGGCCAGGCCACCGGGAAGAAGGCCCCTGGCACCGCGAGGGTGAAGAGCGCCAGGCCCCCGAGACCCATCCAAGCCAGCCGCCGGAGCCGAGGTCCGGCCCACGGCCGATCTCGGTGGGAGGGATAGAGCAGCTCGACGACCGCAATCGACACACCGATGCTGACTGTGGCGTGGAAGAGGGTGAGGTGCACGGCTTGCAGGATCGAGGTCTGCCAGACGCGGGAGTAGTCCTGGTGCTCGGCGAGGAAGTCCGGGGCGAACCAGGAGCGCACCAGCAGCGCCTCCTCGAAGATGCCGTAGGCCGCACCGAGCACCACCAGTGCGGCGAGGCCGCCGCCACTTGCCCGAGTCCGTGAGGCGTGGAGGAACTCGCGGACCAACAGTGCCCCGCCGCCATACAGCGTCCCCTCGAAGAGGAGGGTCCACGGCAAGACGAAGGTCCCGATCGGAGTCGAGGTGGTGAGCACTTCGGCCACGAAGGGCGCTAGCACAAAGAGCGCTAGGGCCGGCGGCGGTCGTCTCATAAGGCGAGGCTGACACCAGTCGGCCCGCGGCGACCAGACCACCGCGACCGATCCGGGGGCAGGCCAGGGCTCGACCCGCACCGATCCCCGACCTTCGTCGAGGGAACCCCCGCACGCGTATCTGCGGCGACCCCTGCGGCTCCTGACTGACAGCAATCGCACACCAAGGGGAATGCCATGTATCGACTCAAGTCCTTCGTTTCCGCGCTACTCATCGGCTTGGTCCTGGTGACCGCGGTCGACTACGCCGCGTCCGCCGCGACCGGCGCACCGTTCCTGCTCGGCCGGTTCAACCAGGCCAACCAGACCACCACGCTGAAGAACACCGGCAGCGGGCCGGCGGCAAAGTTCGTCAGCGGAGAGGCCCCGATCGCGGTCAGCAACAGCCGGCGCGTGCCGAAGCTCAACGCCGATCAGGTGGACGGCAAGCACGCCGCCGACCTCGGGGTGCGCACGACGCTCTATGAAGCGGACTTCTCCTTCGACGACGCAAGCGGCTTCCAGGTGTTCTTGGACGATGTGCCACAGGGGCGCTACCTCGGCACCTTCGGTGGCTACTTCTTCGGGCCCAACGACGGTGGCAGCATCGAGTGCTTTGTGGTCGGCACCAAGGCGCCCGCCCCGCAGACCATGAACCACAACCACCAAGCCGACGGGCCAGAGCACTACTACACGCTTGCCGGTGCAGATGTGGTCGTGGTGTCGAAGACCCAGGACTTGATCGCCCGGTGCACCGGCTCGACCTACGACTGGTTCGGCACCGTGCGCGTCAGCCTGACCCCGATCGACACCCTGTCACGGGTCACGGCGCAGAGCGGCCCCGCCTAAGAGCGCTGATATCTGCGGGTCATTCGTCAGCCGACCGGATCGTCACGAACCCAACGCCGCTGTTGCCCTCATCGAGGCAAGCGAGCCGTGGTTCGTCGAGAGCAGCGGAGCGCATCGTGTCGAGTTCCCCACCCGCCCCCGACACGGTTTCTCCCAAGGCGAACTCCCCCAGTTCCGGAAGGCGGATCCTTGGCGGATTGGATGAGGAAACCGAGGACCCCCAGGGCGCCAACAAGAAGCGGTCACCCAGCTTGACGCAGCCGCTCTCCGACAAGGGGAGCACCCCGAAGACCCGGGCATCAAAACCGCCGTCTTCGGGCTCGCTGAACATGAGCAGCGCGGGAGCCTGGTCGTTGTCGACCTGATCATCCGCTCGCTCCGCTGAAGCGCCGCACCCCGTCAGCGCGAAACAGGCAAGCGCCGAGACGAGGCCGGCTCCGAACTGATTCAACGTGTCACCTCGCTGCCCTCGTGAGAGTGCCGAGTGGTGCCTGGATGTGAGCTCTGGCGATGTGCCTTGCTCGCATGATCGCAGGCGCCCTGACGCGGCGCCAGGTGCACGAATGCTGAACCGATTGACCTTCGTGGGCTCGGCTTACGCGGGGACCGACGCCGAAAGAGGTGAACGGTTCAGCATTCAGGCAGGGTCGGCTACTCGAAGGCTCCGCGTCGCCGCCAGACCACGACGGCCTGGCCCGGTGTGGGGGTGTGCAACACGGGCAGCTTGTTGGTGGGGGGCTCCGTTGGGTCGCGCCGGCCGGCCGCCGCCAGGGCGGCCCGTGTTGCGCGCAACTCCTCGAGCAGCTCTTCGTTGGCCAGCCGCAGCGCGAGCACCTGGTTCTCCAGGTCGAGGATGCGGCGCACGCCCTCGATGCCGATGCCGGAGGCGGTGAGGTGGGCGATCTCGCGGAGCAGGTCGATGTCGCGGGCGGAGTAGCGGCGGCCGCCGCCGCCGGTGCGGCCGGGCGTGATCAGGCCGAGCCGCTCGTAGGTCCGCAGCGTCTGCGGATGCAGCCCGGTCAACTGGGCGGCCACGCTGATCACATAGACGGCAGCCTCGGCCGGTGGACCCGCCGCGAAGACCGGGCCGCTCATCAGCCGGCCGCCTCAAACAGTGCGCCGCGCAACGGCTTGTCGGCCATTGCGGCGCGGTAGGCCGTCACGGCGTCGCGTGCGGCACCTTCAAGGACCGCCGGCACTTGCACTTGCACGGTCGCCAGCAGGTCGCCGCGCGTGCCGTCGGCGCGTGTCGAGCCCTTGCCGCGCACGCGGAACGTGCGGCCGTTGGGGGTCCCGGCGGGAACCTTCAGCGTCACCGGCACCCCACCGAGCGTGGGGATCCGGACGTCGGCGCCTAGCGCGGCCTCATCGAAGCTCACCGGCACATCGAGCGTCAGGTGGTCACCCTTGCGGCCGAAGAGGCGGTGCGGGGTGACCTTGACGGTCACGAAGAGGTCTCCGCTAGGCCCACCGTGACTGCCCGGAGCGCCCTTGCCCCGCAGCCGAATCCGCTGACCGTCCTTGACCCCTGCCGGGATCCGCGCCTGGACCGAGCGGGTCGATTGCCCCCGGCCACTCCCCTGACAGGTCGGGCACGCCTCGTCGTAGACAAGCTGACGGCCGCCGCAGCCCGGGCAGGTCTCGTTGAGGGAGAACGCGCCCCCCATGGTCGAGACGATGAACCCGGCTCCCTCGCACTCCGCACACACATGCGGCTTGGTGCCGGGCCGGCCGCCCGTGCCCGAGCAGGCCGAGCACGCTGCGTCGCTGGCCAAGCGCAGGGAAACCGTGGCTCCGTTGAGCGCATCGGTGAACCCGAGCGTCGCCGTCGTCTCGGTGTCGGCACCCTTCTGTGGCCGCGCCTGCTGTGTGCGTCGGCCACCACCGAAGATGTCGCCGAAGACGTCGCCGAGCCCGCCCGCACCTCCGGCTTGACCGGAGTTGCGGAGGAGATCGCTCAGATCGAAGCCGCCACCGCCACCACCGCCAGGGAAGCCGCCAGGGAAACCACCGGGGAAGCCGCGCCCGCCGCCGACCATCGAACGCATCTCGTCGTATTTCGCCCGCTTGTCCGGGTCTCCCACGACGTCGTAGGCCTCGGCAACGGCCTTGAACTTCTCGTGCTTGCGCTCATCACCGGGGTTGGAGTCGGGGTGGTTGTCGCGCGCCAGCTTGCGGTAGGCCTTCTTGATCTCGGCCGCGGTGGAGTCCTTCTTGACCCCCAGCTCGGCATAGAAGTCCTTGTTGGCCCAATCGGCGCGGAACCCGTCCTGTGTGCTCACCGGCGCACCTCCCTCCTCAACTCGTTGGTTCTACTCAGGGTCGACCACAAGCACCTGCGCGGCGCGCACGACGCGCTCACCGATCCGGTAGCCGGCCTTCGCCACTACCTTGCAGGTGGTCACCTCGACCTCGGGGTCGGCTCCCAGATGCGACAACGCCTCGTGGAACAGCGGATCAAACGCATCGCCAGCGGCACCGAACTTCTCCAGCCCCTGCGCCGCAACGACGCGCTCAAGCTGGTCGGCGACGGTGGCGAACCCGGAGTCGAGCTCGCCGTGCTCGCGGGCCCGGTCGATGGTGTCGAGCACCTCGATGATCGGGGCGAGCGCCGAGAAGCGGGCGTTCTCGCGCACGAGTTCGCGGTCACGATCGACGCGTCGCTTGTAGTTGACGTATTCGGCCTGCAGCCGCTGGAGGTCGTTGGTCAGCGCCGCCACATCGGCCTGCGCCCGGACCAACTCGTCGCCGAGCTCGCCCTCGCCCTCGATGCCGGACTCGCCGGCAGGAAGGTCGGCCTCGACCTCGGTGTCGGCACCCATCTCGCCCGCAGCGTTGCCGAAGGAGCCCGGTTGCCCGGGCTCCTCGGCGTCAACCTGCTGATCGGGCAGATCCTGCGGGCTCACTGCTCCGGCTTCTGCTCGTCATCGGCGGGCTCGTCGACGATCTCGGCGTCGACGACATCGTCGTCGGCCTCGCCGGTCGCACCGGTGCTGCCACCCGCCGCTGCCTGCTCGGCCTCGGCTGCGGCATACATCGCCGCGCCCATCTTTTGGCTGGACTCCCCGAGCTTGGCGATCCCCGCCTGCATCTCATCAGCGCTGGACTCCTCGTTAGCCAACGTGGCCTTGAGGGCGTCGAGATCGCCGCGGACCTCGGTCTTGACGTCTTCGGGGATCTTCTCGCCGTTGTCGTCGAGGAACTTCTCGGTGGTGTAGACCAAACCGTCGGCCTGGTTGCGCGTCTCGACCGCGGCACGACGCTGGGCGTCCTCCTCGGCGTACTGCTCGGCCTCCTTGACCATGCGGTCGATCTCGTCCTTGCTCAGCGCCGAGCCGCCCGAGATCGTCATCGACTGCTCGCGCCCCGAGGCCATGTCCTTGGCCGAGACGTGCACGATGCCGTTGGCATCGATGTCGAAGGTCACCTCGATCTTCGGTATGCCGCGTGGTGCCGGCGGCAGGCCGGTCAACTCGAAGTTGCCGAGCGGCTGGTTCTGCGCCCACATCTGACGCTCGCCCTGGGCCACCTTGATCTCCACCGACGGCTGGTTGTCGTCGGCCGTGGTGAAGATCTCCGAGCGCTTGGTCGGGATCGTGGTGTTGCGCTCAATCAGCGCGGTCATCACGCCACCCTTGGTCTCGATGCCGAGGCTCAGCGGCGTGACATCGAGGAGCAGCACGTCCTTGACCTCGCCCTTGAGGACACCGGCCTGCAGGGCTGCGCCCACCGCCACGACCTCGTCGGGGTTGACGCCCTTGTTGGGCTCCTTGCCGCCGAGCAGGTCCTTGACCAGCTCAGACACCGCGGGCATGCGGGTCGAGCCGCCGACGAGCACCACGTGGTCGATCGCGGCGACGGCCAGGCCGCCGTCCTTGAGCACCTGCTGGAAGGGGGCCTTGCAGCGATCGAGCAGATCCGCGGTGAGCTTCTGGAACTCCGCGCGGGTGAGCTTCTCTTCAAAGTGCAGCGGGCCGGACTCGCCGTGGGTGATGTAGGGCAGGTGCACCTGGGTCTCGCTCGAGCTGGACAGCTCGATCTTCGCCTTCTCGGCGGCCTCTTGCAGCCGCTGCTTGGCGATCTTGTCGGCACCCAGGTCAACAC
>JBAQXA010000720.1:0-11535 GCA_049299195.1 Nocardioides sp. | reverse complement strand
GGTTCCAACACCGCGGGAGACGGCGTGCCCGTCGTGCTGGCTCAGCGCTCCCCTACGGGTGGGCCGGTCGGGGCGGCAGGCTTTGCGACCGTGGCACCCGCTCCAACCCCTACAGCCCAACTCCCATAGAGATAGAGAGAGCCTGCACCGTTTGATAGTCCATAGATCCAGGCGCCCATGCGTGAAGCCCCCTGGTTGCCGTTCGCGTCAATGATCTGCACCGAACTGTTGGTCCTGCCGAACTCGAAAACGCACAGGTGACCCGCTGCCGCCCCGGGCGCATCACGAGTCCCGGAGCACCCTGCAGGTACAGGATCGCCATCTGAGATGTAGTGGGTGACTGGCGCACTGGGCAGTAACACTCCGAATGACATCTCCGAAGCGATGGGACCACCCGCCGCAGGCGCTGAGCCTACGGCCGAATAGACGCCTCGGATCACGCGATCCTTTGCGGCAAACCTCGCGTCGGCTTGGGCCTTTTGGTAGTACCGCTTATCGGCCTTGGGCCGCAACTGCTTCTTCCAGATTTTCGCCCAGTTCAAGGGGGCCGCCGCGATGGAAGGCGACACGATTGAGAGTCCCCCAAGCCCAACGACACCTGCCAGCAGCAAAGCGAGCCACACCGAGCTCCGCTTCGACATCCTGTTACTACGCATTCTCAGGTTCCTTCCCAGCATGTGGTCAACAGCGGTTGAGGCAGCCTAGCGAGCACGGAGCGGGAGGGGAGGCTTTTTACCCAAGGTTGACGGCGCGGACAGAGGTGGCGTCGATGGCCTCCTCGATCTCGGTGAGCGTTTCAGCGGGGATTGCCGAGTCGACCGAGAGCGCCACCAATGCCTTGCCGCCCTTCGCGTCGCGGGCGACCTGCATGCCGGCGATGTTGACCGCGGCGTCACCGAGGATGCGCCCGACCGTGCCGATTACGCCGGGGCGATCGTCGTACCGGAAGAAGGCCAGGTGATCGGTCGGCTCCAGGTCGACGGCGAACCCGTTGACCTCGACCAACCGCTCCCGCTGGGCCAACCCGACGAGCGTGCCGCTGGCGGAGACCTGCTGGCCATCGGCGAGCGTCCCGCGGATCGTGATCAGGTTGCGGTGATCGGGGCTCTCTGGATCCTTGACCAAGCGCACGGCGGTGCCCCGCTCCCCCGCGAAGAGCGGTGCGTTGACATAGGAGACCGACTCGGGAACGACGTCGGTGAAGACACCCTTGAGGGCAGCGAGTTCGAGCACCTTGACGTCGGAGTCGGCGATCTCACCGCGCACCTCGACGTCGATTTGCTGGGCCACTTCCCCCGCAAGAGCGGTGAAGATCCGACCAAGCTTCTCCGTCAGAGGTATGCCGGGTCGCACGTCTTCGGCAATCACGCCGCCCTGGACGTTAACCGCGTCGGGGACCAGTTCGCCCGAAAGCGCGAGACGCACGGACTTCGCCACCGAGATGCCGGCCTTCTCCTGCGCCTCATCGGTCGAAGCGCCGAGATGGGGGGTGGCGACGACGTTTTCGAGTTCGAAGAGCGGCGAGTCGGTGCACGGCTCGCTGGCGAACACATCGAGCCCGGCGGCGGCGATCCGGCCCTCCTTCAGCGCGGCATACAGCGCGGCTTCGTCGACGATCCCCCCTCGCGCGGCGTTGACCAACACCAGGCTGGGCTTGACCTTCGCCAGCTGCTCGGCACCGATCAGCCCCACGGTCTCGGGGGTCTTCGGCAGGTGCACGGAGGCGAAGTCGGCCTCCGCGAGGAGCGTGTCGAGATCGACCAAACGAACGCCCATCTGCGCCGCGCGACCGGGCTGCACGTAGGGGTCGTAGGCGATGATTTCCATGCCGAAGGCGGCCAGTCGCTGGGCGACCAGGACGCCGATCCGGCCGAGGCCCACGATGCCGAGCGTCTTCTCATAGAGCTCGATGCCGGTGTAGCGCGAGCGCTTCCACTCACCGTTGCGCAGCGCGGCATGGGCCGGGCTGATGTGCCGAGCGGCGGCGAGCATGAGCGCGACCGCGAGCTCGGCCGCGCTGACGATGTTGGAGGTCGGCGCGTTGACGACCATGACCCCGCTTTGGGTGGCCGCCTTCACATCGACGTTGTCGAGGCCGACGCCCGCCCTCGCGACCACTTTGAGGCGGGCCGCGGCGCCGAGCGCCTCGGCGTCGACCTTCGTCGCCGACCGGACGAGGATCGCGTCAGCCTCGGGGATCGAGGCCAGCAAATCTGCTCGGTCGGCGCCATTGCAGTGGCGAATTTCAAAATCGGGGCCGAGCGCTTCAACAGTGGCGGGGCTCAACTCTTCGGCGATCAACACGATCGGCTTGCTCACAGGTGCATCCTCGATGGTGGGAACGAATGGCGCGGGGCGGCCACGAGGGCACGCCTGCCGGAGGAGCACAACGCTGTGCGCAGGTCAGCATAACCTCAGCGGTTCACGCGAAAAGCGCTGCACCCACATACTGATCCGGGCCCGCCGCCTCGGCCAGCCCCGGGGGTACGACGAAGAGCGCCGAGCCGGTCACCTTGAGGTACTCCATCAGCGCGTCCTGCTTGGCCATCTTGGTCTGCATCGGGATGAAATGGGTCCGCGGATCACGCACGAAGGCGACGAAGAAGAGCCCGGCGTCGAGACCGCCCAATCGATCGGTGCCGTCCACGAAGTTGTAGCCGCGCCGCAGCAGGCGAACCCCACCGTTGTGCTCGGGGTGTACGACGCTCACGTGCGCGTCGACCGGCATCACCGGCCCGTCTGAGCCGGCCATCGCAAAGTCAGGATCGTCGAACTCCACGCCACCCGACAGCGGCGCCCCGGTGCCCTTGGTGCGCCCCACGAAGAGCTCCTGATCGACCAATGGTTGGCGGTCCCAGACCTCGATCGTCATGTTGATCCGGCGCGCCACGAGATAGCTCCCCTGCGCCGCCCACTCAGCCGCCGGATCATCGCCCGGCTGGATCCAGACATGCCGGGTGAGGTCATCGGCCTGCTCGGCCAGGATGTTCTTCGTGCCGTCCTTAAAACCGAACAGGTTGCGGGGCGTGCGCTGGTCACTCGTGGTCGACGACGTGCGGCCAAAGCCGAGCTGCGACCACCGCATCGCCACGGTCCCGAAGCCGATCCGGGCGAGGTTGCGGATCGCGTGCACGGCGACCTGAGGGTCGTCGGCGCAGGCCTGCACGCACAGGTCGCCGCCGCTGCGCTGAGGATCGACCTGGTCACCGGGGAAGTGCGGCAGATCAACCAGGGCCGCGGGTCGCCTCGCCGCCAGCCCGAACCGGTCGGCCGCCGGCGTACCAAACAGACTTGGACCAAAACCGATCGTGATCGTCAGGCCCGAGGCCGACAAGCCGATGGCCTCCCCCGTGTCTTCAGGAGGTAGCCCCGGATCGCCGCCCAAAGCGCCGGAGTCACCCGCCTCCGACCCCCGACAGAGCTGTTCGGCGGCCACGGTCCACTTCTTGAGCAGCTCGATGAGTGCCTCGCGGGAATCGGTGGTGACGTCGAAGGCCGCGAAGTGCAGTCGGTCTTGAGCCGCCGTGGTGATGCCCGCCTGATGCTGGCCCCTAAAGGGATAGACCCGGTCCAGGTGGGCGGGGCGTTCGGGCGAGGTTGTCGAGGCGCGGCCGAAGGCGAAGGCGCCCGCCGCACCCGCGACCGCCGCGGAGCCGCCGATCAGGCCCCGGCGCGAGACACCCCGCTGGGAGGCTTCCACAGCTACCCGCCCATCACCACCGCGCCGACTTGGGACAGCGGTTCGGAGACCGCGTTCACCGCGTCGGCGAGGGCCTTGATGTCCTGCTCGGAGACGTCGTCATACGCTGCAAATCCGGTGCCGATGCGGTGCGCATCGAGCAGCGACTGGAGGGCCGCGAAGCGCTCGTCCAACGTCTTGACGAGCTCGGCGTCGCGTCGTCCCAAGATCGGCTCCAGCGCCTCGAAGGCTTCGTGAGCGCCGTCAACGTTGGCTTGGAAGTCCCACAGGTCGGTGCGCGACCAGTACTCCTCCTCACCCGTGATCTTGCCGGTGGCTACCTCCTCCATCAGCCCCCGTGCGCCGTTGGCGATCTGGGCGGCGGTGAAGCTCAGCCCTTCGATGCGCTCCTCGAGTTCCTCGGTGTCTGCGACAAGCTTGGTGGCGAGCGCCTCACGCTGAGCGGGCTTGAGCTGCTCGTAGTTTGCTGCCCGCTGCGGCCAGAGGTCCTTCTCCAGCCGATGCCAGCCCGTCCACTCCTGGCCCGGCTCGAGGTCGGCCTCGCGGGCGTCGAGCACCGGGTCGAGATCAGCGAACGACTCCGCCACGGTCTCGATGCGCTCCCAGTGGGTGCGTGCGACGGGATAGAGCGCCCGAGCCTTGTTGTCGCGGCCGGCGATGTAGGCCTTGGCGAACTTCTCCGTCTGCTCGACGAGGAGCTCAGCCTGACCATAGACATAGTCGCCGTAGCGCTTGGTGGCCTGCGTGATGAGCTCCTCATCAGCGGCCGGGGTGACTTCGGTGTCCGATTCGGTCACGGTGAAGTCGGCGCGGATGCCGTCACCGAGCATGCCTGGCTTGCACGCCGTGACATAGCTCCCGGCGGCGGCGGCGACCACCATGTCTCGAGTAAGGCCGGGCCCGATGTTTTCGACCTCGGACACGACGCTCTCGCCGTCCTCGGCATACAAGTAAAACTCGGTGACTTCGGTTCCGGTGTTCTTCACCGAGAAGGTCAAAGAACCCGCCGGCGCCTCGGTTGCGGACAGCTCGCAGGAGTCTGCGCTCGAGGTCACGCTGATGCGGCGGGCGTCGGGGTTGGCCTCGGAGTCGGGGTCCGACGTCGCGTTCTGGGTGCACCCGGTCAGCGCCGTCAGCGCAAGGACGGCGACGGCCAAGCCGGCAGTGGCTGGGACAGAGGTGCGGACTGGGGTGCGGACAGAGGTGCGGACTGGGGCGGGGTTGCGGCGGGACACAGCGGGCTCCTAGGCGTGGGGATGTTGTCGGTGGGCGCGGGGCGCCGGGGTGTGGGCAGGGTCAGTTGGTGGGGCGGGCTGCTGGGATCGGGGCGGGTGCGCGCTCGGAGCCCTTGATCAGCTCCCGAGGATCAGGCCGCGACCGGCACCTTGGGTGCGGGCGCGGGTGGTCGCTTGTGGGTCACCAATTTGAGGAAGAGCGGCATCGTGATGGCGATGTAGCTGATCCATGCGATGCCCTCCAGGACCGAGGTGCGGGGGGAGAAGTTGAAGACCCCCTTGAGCACCGTGGCGTACCAGGTGCCGGGAGCGATGGTGCGGGAGACGTCGAAGAGGATCGTGTTGAGCCCGGGCAGGAAGCCTGCCTCTTGCAGGTCGTGGATGCCGTAGGAGAGCACGCCGGCGGCGATCACAATCAAGAAGGCGCCGGTCCAGGTGAAGAACTTCGACAGGTTGATGCTCAACGCGCCCTTGTAGATGGCCCAACCGAGCCCGACGGCTGTGGCCAGACCCAGGACGGCGCCGAGCAGCGGGGTTGCGGTGGAGCCGGCGCCGATGGTCGCAGCCTGCGTCGCGGCCCACAAGAAGAGTGCGGTCTCGAGCCCCTCTCGGCCCACGGCGAGCATGGCTACGATCGCGAGCGCCCAACGACCTGCCTCCGCAGCCTCATCGACGCGCTGACGCAGCTCCGCCGACAGGCTCCGGGCGGCCTTGGCCATCCAGAAGATCATCCACGTGACGAAGCCGACGGCCACGATGCTCAGCGTGCCGCCGATCATCTCCTGCGCCTCGAAGCTGAGGCCGCGCGGGCCGTAGGTCAACAGGGCGCCGAACGCGACACTGACCGCGACCGCAAGAGCGACCCCGGCCCAGATCCGCGGAAGCAGGTGGGTGCGACCGGTGCGCACGACGTACGCGATCAGAATGCTGACGACGAGCGCCGCCTCCAGCCCCTCGCGAAGCCCGATCAAGTAGTTGCCCAGCACCGCAGGTCTCCTTTTGCCCACCGGAAGTTAGGTCACCCTAATTAGGTTTACCTAACCTAACATCGGCGTAAGCGGACGTCCACTCCCCCCACCCCTGGTTGGGGTGGACGGGGGTCGGATTCCCCGGTTGGCCGTCAAATTGCCCGGCCAGCAGGCAAAACTTCCCGGGCTAAGCGCCAAGATTGCCTGCCCGGTGTGATTGGTGGGGCTGCTGTGAGGCCGTGCGCGGGGGTTGGGCCGCTGTGAGGCCGGGCGCGGGGGTTGGGCCACTGTGACCGAGCGGGGGTTGGGCCGCTGTGACCAGGGCCCGGTGGGCCGCTATGGCACCCGCACGTGCGGAGTCGCCACCCCACCCCTTCGGTATGCCGACCGCTCACCGCCGCCGCAACCACCACCGCACCCGATCGCGGCCGTCGGCGCGCAAGCACCCGCCGTACCCAACCCGACGACCTCAGTAGCTGAAATGGCCCTCAGGCTTGCGCGGCGTGAGCAGCCACTTCGCCGCCAACACGCCGCCGATCGCGCCGCCGAGATGACCCTGCCAAGAGACCCCCGGCATGATCGGCAGGACGCCCCACAGCATCCCGCCCCACAGCAGAAACAGCCCGATCGACAACAGAATCTGGGTCATGCTCTTGGTGTAGAGCCCGCGCACCAACAGATAGGTGAACCACCCAAAGATCACCCCGCTCGCGCCGAGCGTCATCGTGCCGGGCGCCGAGGTGAGCCACACAAGCAGCCCACTGGCGAGGGTCACGATCAGCGTGACCGCAGCAAACCTGCGCAGCCCCTCGAGCAGGAGCAGGAACCCGAGGCCCACCAGCGGCAGCGCGTTGGCCATCAGGTGGTCCCACCCGAAGTGCAGGAACGGCGCGATGAAGATGTTGGGCAGCCGGTCGGCCTCGCGCGGCACGATTCCCCAATCGTCGAGCGCATGATTGGTGACGTTGTCCGCGCCCTCGAGAGCGACGACGAGCGCGGTCATCCCGGCGGTCCACTTGGCCGCCATCGCAGCACGCGCAGGCTGCGCTCCACGGCGTCGATAATCGACTTGGCTCATCCGTTCATTGTGCCGCAAAGGCGGTAGCCGCCCGGCCTCAACAGTCGATGAGCAATTCGCCGTGGAGGACCGACAGCCAGGCTCCGGGGTCGGCCGCCCAATCCCGCCAGGCGCGGGCCAGGCCGGCCAGTTCCGCGTCGTCCGCCAGCGCTTCCTCCCGCAGTTGGCGCGCCAACGCCGAGTCGGTGACCCGGTCGGCCCACATCCCGCCCCACCAGGCGCGGTCGGCGGGCGTGGCGAAACACCATGTGCTGGACGAGGCGGTGATCCGGGCGAGCTCGACGCCAGCGGCCTGAGCCCAGAACAGGAGGTGTCGGCCCGCGTCGGGCTCGCCCTCGTTGGCGCGGGCGGCGGCGCAGTAGAGCGCGCGCCAGCGGGTGAGGCCTGCAGACTCGGGCGCCCACACGAAGCCGCCGTAGTCGCTGTCCCGCACGGCCACCACGCCCCCGGGCTTGGTGACGCGGACGAGTTCTCGCAGCACCCGGACGGGGTCGGCGACGTGTTGGAGGACTTGATGCGCGTGTACGACGTCGAAGGTCGCGTCGGGGAAGGCCAATGCGTGGGCGTCGCCGACCGCGACGTCGACGTTGGGCTGGTCGCGGGTGCCCGCGCGGGTCAGCGCGGCGACCTCATCGGACACCTCGATCGCGGTCACCCGGGCGACGATGGTGGCAAGTTCGGCGGTGATGGTGCCCGGGCCGGCCCCGACGTCGAGGAGGTGCTGGTCGGGGCGCAGCCGCGGGAGGAGGTATGCCGCCGAGTTGGCCGCAGTACGCCAGCGGTGCGAGCGCAGGACGCTCTCCGCATGGCCGTGCGTGTACCGGGGTGCGCTCGCCATCGGCATACCCCTTCCGTCACATCGGCCCCACTGAGCAGGCAATCCTGGCGCTTAGCCCGGGAAGTTTTGCCTGCTAACCGTGCAATTTCACGGCCAACCGGGGATTCCGACCCACCGCCACCACCACCCGGTTAGCGGGTGGCGGTGCCTTCGACGTAGTCGCTGTCGTGGCTCTTGACCCACGCCATGAGCTTGCGGAGTTCGCGGCCGGTGGCCTCGATGGGGTGCTCTTCGCCGCGAGCGCGGAGCGCCTTGAACTCCGGCGCGCCGGCGTCCTGATCGTCGATGAACCGCTGAGCGAAGGCGCCGTTCTTGATATCGGCGAGCACGGCCTGCATGTTCTCCTTGACCCGCTCGTCGATGACGCGCGGACCGGAGACGTAGTCGCCGTACTCCGCGGTGTCGGAGACCGACCAGCGCTGCTTGGCGATGCCGCCTTCATACATCAGGTCGACGATGAGCTTGAGCTCGTGCAGGCACTCGAAGTAGGCGACCTCAGGCTGGTAGCCAGCCTCAATGAGCGTCTCGAAGCCGTACATCACCAGCTGCGACGCACCGCCGCACAGCACGGCCTGCTCGCCAAACAGATCGGTCTCGGTCTCCTCGGCAAACGTGGTCTTGATGCCGCCGGCCCGCAGGCCACCGATGCCCTTGGCATACGACAGCGCCAGCGGCCAGGTCTGGCCGGACTCGTCCTTCTCCACCGCGACCAGCACCGGCACGCCGCGCCCGTCGACGAACTCGCGCCGCACCAGGTGTCCGGGACCCTTGGGCGCGACCATGAAGACGTCGACGCCGGCGGGCGGCGTGATGTAGCCGAAGCGGATGTTGAAGCCATGGCCAAACACCAAGGTGTCACCCTCGGCCAGGTGCGGCTCGATCTCGTTGGCATACAGCGTGCGCTGCACCTGATCGGGCGCGAGGATGACGATGACGTCGGACTCCTCAACCGCCTCGGCCGGTGTCATCACGCGCAGCCCCTCGGCCTCAGCCTTGGCGCGCGACTTGCTGCCCTCTTGGAGGCCGACGCGCACGTCGACGCCAGAGTCGCGCAAGCTCAGCGCGTGCGCGTGACCCTGGCTGCCATAGCCGATCACGGCCACGCTCTTGCCCTGGATCAGGCTCAGATCCGCGTCGTCGTCATAGAACATCTCGGCCACTGCTGGCTCTCCTTCTGGTTGGTCGAAACTCGTGGGTGTGACACCCAGGGCAGATTCTGCCCCGTATGCCGGGTGGTGGCGGCACCGGTGCCGCCGGATGGACTGCTGGGGGTCAGTGCCCCACTGCGGATGGCACGGCGACGGGCACCGGCTTGAGGCTTCGCTCGGAGATCGACCGTTGCCCCCGCGAGACGGCGACCATGCCGGACTGCACCAACTCGCGGATCCCGAAGGGCTCCAAAATCGCCAACAGGTCGGCCAACTTGCCCGAGTTCCCCGTGGCCTCGATGACCACCGAGTCCGGCGAAACGTCGACCACCTTGGCGCGGAACAGTTGCACCGCGTCGAGCACCTGACCGCGAGTCTCCACGTCGGCCCTCACCTTGACGAGCATGAGCTCGCGCGAGATGGCGACGGCGTCCTCCAACTCGACGATCTTGATGACCTCGATCAGCTTGTTGAGCTGCTTGGTCACCTGCTCCAGCGGAAGCCCCTCGACGTCGACGACGATCGTCATCCGCGAAACCTCCGGCTGCTCGGTCGGGCCGACCGCCAAGGAATCGATGTTGAAGCCGCGCCGGGAGAAGAGGCTGGCCACGCGGGCCAGGACGCCGGGCTTGTCCTCGACGAGGACGGACAGGGTGTGTTTGCTCATCGTCGCGGCCCTCTCACAGGTCGTCTTCATCGAAGCGCGGCGCGAGATCGCGCGCGTATTTGATGTCGTCGTTGCTCGTCCCGGCGGCCACCATCGGCCACACCATCGCGTCGCGGAAGACGCGGAAGTCCACCACGACCGGCACGTCGTTGATCTCCATCGCCTTCTCAATCGTCGCGTCGACCGCATCCGGGCTCTCGCACGAAAGCCCCACGCAGCCATACGCATCCGCCAGCTTGACGAAGTCGGGGACGCGCTTGGAGTGCAGGTCGGTGTTGGAGTAGCGCTGGTTGTAGAACAGCGTCTGCCACTGCCGGACCATCCCGAGCGACTCGTTGTTGATCACCGCGACCTTGATCGGGATCCCCTCGATCGTGCACGTGGCCAACTCCTGGTTGGTCATCTGGAAGCAGCCGTCGCCGTCGATGGCCCACACGGTCGCCTCCGGCCGGCCGACCTTGGCGCCCATGGCTGCGGGGACCGCGAAGCCCATCGTCCCCAGCCCACCGGAGTTGATCCACGTGTTGGGGTTCTCATAGCCGACAAAGTGGGCGGCCCACATCTGGTGCTGCCCCACGCCCGCGCAATAGACGGCCTCCGGGCCGACGATCGCGCCCAGCCGCTCCAAGACGTACTGCGGGGCAAGGCTGCCGTCGCTATGGGTGTCATACCCGAGCGGGTACTTCGCCTTCACCCCGACCAGGAAGGCGATCCACGACTCGTAGTCACCGGTCCGGCCGACGGCGGCCTCCGCGCGCAGGAGGGCGACCAGCTCGGTGATGACCTCCTTGCAGTCGCCGACGATCGGGACGTCTGCGTGCCGGTTCTTGCCGATCTCCGCGGGGTCGATGTCGGCGTGGATGACGAGTGCGCCCGGCGCGAACGAGTCAAGGTTGCCGGTCACGCGGTCGTCGAAGCGGGCACCGAGGCTGATGATCAGGTCGCTGCGCTGGAGCCCACCGACGGCGGCGACCGTGCCGTGCATGCCCGGCATCCCGAGGTGTTGCGGGTGGCTGTCGGGGAAGGCGCCGCGCGCCATCAGCGTCGTGACTACGGGCATACCCGTCAGCTCGGCGAGCTCACGCAGTTCGCGTGCGGCTCGGGCTCGGATGACACCGCCACCCACATAGAGCACCGGCCGCTTGGCCTCCAAGATGAGCTTCACGGCCTCGCGCAACTGCTTGCTGTGCGGCTTGGTGATCGGCCGGTAGCCGGCGAGCGAGATCTCCTCGGGCCAGGCAAACGTCGTCTGCGCCACCAGCGCCGACTTCGCGATATCGACGAGCACCGGCCCCGGGCGACCCGTGGATGCGATGTGGAAGGCCTCAGCGATGGTGCGCGGAATGTCGGCCGCGTCGGTCACCAGGAAGTTGTGCTTGGTGATCGGCATCGTGATGCCGCGGATGTCGGCCTCCTGGAAGGCGTCGGTGCCGATCGCGGCCGCCGGGACCTGACCCGTCACCGCAACGATCGGGACCGAGTCCATGTAGGCGTCGGCGATGGGAGTCACCAGATTGGTCGCGCCCGGCCCGCTGGTCGCCATGCACACGCCCACGCGCCCGGTCGCCGCGGCATACCCCTGGGCGGCGTGGCCCGCGCCCTGCTCGTGGCGCACCAGGATGTGCCGCACGCGGGTCGAGTCCATCAGCGGGTCGTATGCCGGGAGGATCGCGCCGCCGGGGATGCCGAAGATGTTGTCGGCTCCCGCGTGTTCCAACGACTTGACCAGGCTCTGAGCGCCCGTCATTTGAGCGCCCGTCATCTGGGCACCCGCCGTTGGGGCACCCGCCGTCTGCGAGCCCTTGCTCGTGCCGCCCTGCTCACTCATCTTGTGCCTACCTGTGTTGCTTCTCGGGATCGGATTGCTTGGTTTCGGCCAACAAAAAACCCCTCGGCCATGG
>JBAQXA010000719.1:0-2779 GCA_049299195.1 Nocardioides sp. | reverse complement strand
GACGCGGCGGCCCACGCCTCGTGTGGTGCTGGCAGGTGGGCCAGCGAATCGGTCACCTCCAAGGGAGTGCAGCGGCAAGAACGTGGTACCCCTGAGCCCCGACCTGCCGGTCCCGCGCCGCAGTGCGTGCATCTGGTCTCGAGAATGGGCCCGATGCCCGTGAGCGACTCGAATTCGCCTGAGCTGACCGTGGTCATCACCACCTGCAACCGAAGCGCGGTCCTCGAAGAAGCGCTCGAGAGCGTCGCCCTGCAGACGTGGGACGGTGATTGGGAGGTCATCATCCTCGACAACGGTTCAACCGTGGAGAACCCTCAGACCCTCCACCGTTGGGTCGACAAGATGCCGGTCCCAACCCGCGTCATTGTGGCGACGGAACGGCACAACCCGTCATATGCCAGAAACAAAGCCGTCGCTTGCAGCCTCGCGACGAGCATTGCCTTCGTGGACGACGATGATGTCGTTTCCCCAGGCTGGGTCGAGGCGATCGGTCGCGCGCTTCGCACGCACGAGTTCGTCGGATCGAAGTTTGACTATGACCGGCTCAACGATCCAGCACTGGCGACACTGAACAGTTTCCAGAGCGAACGGCTCGGTCGGCACTTCGGCGCCGAGATCGTGGCAAGCGGAGGCTCTGGCTGTCGGCGGAACTTGTGGAACGAGGTCGGCGGGAGCGATGAAGCCTTTCGAGTTGCCGAGGACGTCGATTTCTCGCTTCGGATCGCGCTTCGCGGTGGCATTGCGCCGCACTTCTGCAGCGGTGCCATCTACCACGTCCGTCTGCGCGACGGCGCGGGCCCTGCATTTGCGCGGGGAAAGCGCCGCGGCAGGGCCGAAGTGCAACTGTTCGCCGCACATCGCGACGCATTCGGCGTGTCTGCCGACTCTGGGACCAGGGTCGCAGCCCGTTGGGCCCGCCTCCTGCTCCAACTTCCCACAACGATCAGCCCTCGACGACGAGTTCATTGGGCGGAGCAGGCTGGTCGGCGCCTCGGCCGGCTGGGTTCCTCCGTCCGGGAGAAGGAATGGTTCCCGTGAGCCTGGGCTCCCGGTGCCATCGGCACGCCGCTCGCCGTGATCGGACCGGGGCCTCGCCACGCGAGGGTAGCCTCACTCACAACTTCACGGTCATGCCTGACCCTGGAACGAAGGGGGCACCACACGCATGAGCACAGCTGAGCCTGATACCTCGGCGATCGACGGCAGGTCGGTTCTCCGAGGGCTCGTCGGCCGCTACCGCCGTCGCGTGGTACTGCTCGGAACCACCTCGTTCCTCGGCGCCATGGTCGAGGCGGTCTTCCTCGTGATGACGACCGCGACCGTCTTGACGCTGGCCAAAGGTCACAGTGAGATCGGACCGGTGTTCGGACTCACCATCTCGCTGCAAGCCGCACTCACGCTGGCGGCCCTGCTTGTGCTGGTACGCCTGCTGTTCAACCTCGCAACCGTGCAGATCTCCGCTCGGTTGACCGCCGTCGTACGGACCGTGGAAAGACACCGGTTGGCCAACGCGTTCCTGGGCTCCAGTTGGGCAGTTCAGCACGGCCAACAGGCGGGCCGACTCCAGGAGCTGCTGACGACGCTCGTCTCGCGGATCACGACGGCGGTCACCGCATTGACCACCGGCATCACGGCAGTCTTGAGCTTGATGGCATTCATCGGCACGGGGTTGAGCGTCAATGCGTTCGCAGCCCTCGCAGTGCTCGGCATCCTCGGCGGGCTCGCACTGGTGCTGGCACCACTACGACGGCGCATCCGACGGGAGTCCGCGGCGTCCGTAAGTCACGACCTCGCGTTCACCAGAAGCGTTGCCGAGGTGGGCGCGTTAGGTCTCGAGATGCAGACCTTCGGAGTGGGTGAGCGCTTCGCGAGCCGCCTCGACGGCCTGATCGACCGGTCCTCCGAGGGGCAGAGACGCATGCAGGTGATGCAGGGGGCCCTCACCCCGCTGTACACGACGTTCGCGTATGCAGCGACCTTGCTCGGGATCTCAGCCCTCAGCGTCGTCGGCACTGCCGACATCACGACGGTGGGAGCCGTGGCACTGCTCATGCTGCGCTCGCTGAGTTACGGACAGCAACTCGTGGCAGTGGCGGGCACCCTGTCGGCGGCCATGCCAGCCCTGGAACACATCGCCGCGGCGGTCCAGACGTACGAGGCGAATCCAGCTCCCGGAGGGACCACCGTTCCACGGGGGGTCGCCCCGGTCGAGGTGCGAGGGGTGTCGTTCGCCTACCCTCAACGTCAGGACGCACTTCACGACGTGACGGTCCGCATCGAGCCGGGCGTGACATTGGGCATCATCGGCCCGTCCGGTGCGGGGAAGTCGACCTTCGCCCAACTGCTGTTGGGTCTGCGGTCACCGACCGGCGGTGTCCTCCTCGTCGATGGGGTCAATCTGCAGGAGGTCGACAAACGGTGGTGGACCAAGAACGTGGCCTTCGTGCCACAAGAGGCCACACTGCTGACGGGCACCATCGCTGAGAACATTCGTTTCCTTCGTGATGGCATCTCCGAGACCCGGATGCGAGAGGCAGCGCGAAGCGCAAACATCCTGGCCGAGATCGAGTCCACGCCCGGAGGGTTCGACACCCACCTCGGCGAACGCGGCACCCAGTTGTCGGGCGGCCAGCGGCAGCGCCTGTCCATCGCGCGCGCCCTCGCAGGTCGTCCCGGACTGCTCATTCTCGACGAGCCGACGTCGGCACTCGATGGCCACAGTGAGCAACTCATCCGCGCCACACTGGCCTCGCTTCGCGGCCAGGCGACAGTGGTGATC
>JBAQXA010000718.1:0-3900 GCA_049299195.1 Nocardioides sp. | reverse complement strand
CGCCATTGGGGTGGATTGGTGCCACCTGGTGGCACTAACGCGCCCCACAAGCGCGTCAGGACCAGTGGTGGAAGCGGGCGGCTGCATCGACGACCTCGGCGAAGACCGCCTGATCGAGCGCCGCCCCCTCGCGGCGGATTCCGTCAGCGTCTAGTCGCAGGAGCCGGTCAAGGCGTACTTCGCTGGGTCGCCGCTGCGGATCCCAGTCACCGCTGCCGATGTCAATCCAGAACCGACCCCAGCGGGCCTCGTCCTCGGCGTCGCGGTCGTGGTCCTTGCTGGTCAGCTGGAGCGCCAACCACGTGTCGCCGTCACGGCCGACGAGCAGCACCGGGCGGTCCTTGCCCTGACTCGGGTCGTCCTCGTAGGCCACCCACGCCCAGACAATCTCGCCCGGGTCGGGCTCGCCGTCGCGCTCGGGGGCGTAGTGGGGAGCGGGCTGATCTGCGGCGCCAGCGTCGGCGGTGGACTGGCCGCCCGGGAGGTGATCCGGCGCGGCGTCGCCGCCGGGGAAGTCACCCGGCACGACACCAGTCGGCATGCCCGAGGAGGCGCCACGGGCGCTGAGCAGCGCGTCGAGGACGCGACGGACCAGGTTCATGGATGAAGTGTGCCGGACCGGGAGCGCCTCACGGCGCGTGGCCGCTCGTAGCGGCTTAATTTGGGACCCGGGGCTGCCGCGGCCCGGCACACCCGGCGAGTGTACCCCCGGTCAGCCAAGCTGACCGGCGAGTTCGGTGTGACCGGCTGCTTCCAACTGTTCGGCGAGCCGCAGCATCCGGACCGCCTCGGGTGCCGACGCGTCGGGGTCGGCAGCGCGCCCGGCCGAGACGACCCGAGCGAACGCCGAGGCCCGGAAGAGCACGTCGGCGAAGTCACGCTCGGCGATCCCGCGCAGCACGTCGTCACACATCAGCTTGATCTCTTCGGGCCCCGGCGGCTCGGCGACACCGGCCAAGACGCGGGCGACGGGCAGGCGGGTGCGTCCCGCCTCGAACTGGCGGGCGGCGCCCAGCGGATCGGCATACACCCAGCTGCGGAGCAGGTAGAGGCGCCACAAGCAGCCGCCGACCGAGTCGGCCGGCGCCTCGGACCACAGCGCCGCCAGGGCGTCGAGACCCTCCGACTCGGCCAACGCAACGACCCGCTCGGCCAGGGTTGGGTCGACGCTGGCCCGTGCTCCGCGCACGATGCTCACCGCTGCCCGCTCGGCTGCTTCGGCCAAGCGGACGGGGTCGGAGCCGCTGTCTTGAGCCTCGAAGAAGAGGCTCCCCGGCTGCGCGGGGCGGTGATGGCGGGCTTGGCTCACCCGCACAGCTTAGGCAGCCTGTGGCGTCAGCCGACGAGGCCGGCGATGGCCTTGCGGAGTCGCTGTTCGCTGACCGGCTCGGCGGTGCGCAGGTGTTGGGCCCACAGCGAGACCCGGAACTCCTCGAGGAGTGCACCGAGACGGCGCAGGCCGACCGACGGTGGCAGTCCGTCGGGCAGGGCCGCCACGCGAGCGTCATACGCCGCTTGGAAGGAGGCGACCCGCTCCATCTTGATGCGGTCCTCCATCGGCGCGGCCTCCAAGCCGGCGCGCCGGGCGCGCAGAGCGGACAGGTAGCGCGGGTGGTGACGCAGACTCTCGGCGCCGAACTCGCCGATCAGCCCGCGGCGCATCAGCCGGCCGAGGTGGGCCTGCATGTCGGCCAACGACGGCAGGAGCGCCAGCTCGGCGCGCCCACCCAGCAGCTTGTCGGTCTCTCGCCACGCCGCGAGGGCCGCGAGGAGATCGGCTAGCGCCCGGTCGACCGCGGGCGGCAAGGCCTGCTGCGTCTCGGTGACGAGGTCGGCAAACGCGGCCTCATCGCGCACCGGCGGACGGCGATCGACCGCGTCCAACACGACTCCGGCCACGAGGTCATCGAGCAGTTCAGCCACCGAGTGGTAGGGCGTGCCGGCGAGCGCGAGGCGATCCTGGGTCGACATCCCCTCCAGCAGGTTGGCCGCGGACGGTCGCTTCACCGCGAGCAAGACGAGCCGGCGTACGCCGAAGCGATGGCGGGTGGCAGCCTCTCCGGCCGCGCCGAAGACCCGCAAACCGACGGTGGCGCCCTCGTCGACGAGCGCGGGGAACCCCTGCACCTGATGGCCCGCCCGGACGGTCGTGAACGACTCGGGGAGCTCCCCGAAGGTCCACGTGTGCTGGCCGCTGGCCTGGAAGCCGGAGTCGTCGGCGGCGGCCTGGACGGCGTCGGCGAAGGCGTCGGCCAGCGGTGCCTTGAGGGCTTCGAGATCCTTGCCTCGACCGGTCTCGGTGCCGTGCTCATCGATGATCCGGAAGGTCGGCCGCAGGTGGTCGGGGACCTTGGTCCAGTCCCACGACTCGGGCGGGACGAGGACGCCGGTGGTCGCGCGCAGGTAGCGCTCGAGAGCGGCCGTCAGCGACTCCTCGCCCGGAGGCACCTGCTCGAGGAACTGTCGGGCGGTGTTGGGCGCGGGCACGAAGTGCACTCGCAGGTGCTTGGGGAGGCTGCGGATGAGCGCTGTGACCAGCTCATGGCGCAGCCCCGGCACGTTCCAGCTGAACTGGCCCGCCTCGACCTGGTTGAGGGTGACGACAGGCACCTCGACGGTGACACCGTCGTCGGGGGCGCCGGGCTCGAAGTGGTAGGCCACCTCGAAGGTGAGCGGACCGGCGGGCGCTTGCGTCGACCAGTGCAGCGGGAAGTCGGCGGCGGTGAACTTCTCCGCCAGCTCCGATTCGTCGCCGTGGGTGAGCATCTGCGGGTCAAACGTCAGCAACTCGGGTCGGGTCCGCCGCTGCTCGCCCCACCAGCCATCGAAGTGCGCAACGCTGACCACGTCGGCACCGATCCGGGCGTCGTAGAAGTCAAACAGGGTGTGCTCGTCGACCACGATGTCGCGGCGGCGAGCGCGATGCTCCAACTCCTCGGCCTCGGCGAGCAGGGCGGCATTGCGCCGCCAGAACTCGTGCAGCGGCCCGGGCCTCGGCGACCACTCGCCGTAGACCAGCGCATGGCGGATGAAGATCTCGCGCGCCAGCCCCGCATCGAGCTTGCCGTAGTTGATCAGCCGCTCGGTCACCAGGGGTACGCCGTAGAGCGTGACCCGCTCATAGGCCAGCACGGCCTGCCGTTTGGTCGACCAGTGCGGCTCGGAGTGGGTGCGCTTGACCAGGTGCGCACCGATCTGTTCGGCCCACTCGGGCTTGATCGCGGCGTTTTGCCGGGCCCACAGCCGGGAGGTTTCGACGAGCTCGCCCGCCATGACGTAGGCCGGGGGGTTGCCCTTGAGCGCGCTGCCGGGGAAGAGCGCGAACTTGGCCCCGCGGGCGCCGAGGTATTCGCGCATCGGTCGGCGTGCGGGACGGCGGGCGCTTGGGCCCGACGACTCCCGCTCTTCGAGCACCCCCACATGGCTGAGCAGCCCCGAGAGCAGCGCCTGGTGGATCGAATCGGGGTCGGGCAGCTCACCCGGGCCGCGCGTGGGGCCCAGGCCGATGCCGACCTCCTTGCAGACCTGGCGCAGCTGGGACTCGAAGTCTTGCCACTCGCGCACCCGCAGGTAGTTGAGGAACTCGCGGCGACACATTCGGCGGAAGGCGCTGCCGGACAGCTCCTTCTGTTGCGTCTTGAGGTGGCGCCAGAGCACGAGCCAGGACAAGAAGTCGGAGGTCTTGTCGGCGAAGCGGGCGTGCAGTTGGTCGGCCTGAGGGCGCTGCTCCTCGGGCCGCTCCCGGGGGTCTTGGAGGGAGAGCGCCGCCGCGATGACGACCACCTCGCGCACGCAGCCGAGCCGCTCGGCCTCAATGATCATCCGGCCCAGCCGCGGGTCAATCGGCAGCCGGGCGAGCCGTCGCCCTACCTCGGTGAGGCGCGGGCCGGTGTGTTGCCG
>JBAQXA010000717.1:0-1773 GCA_049299195.1 Nocardioides sp. | reverse complement strand
GGTCGAGCCTGGCTGGGTCGAGCCCGGCACGCCAGCGCGAGGCGGAGTCCATGCCTCGCACCCTAATTGCTCCCCGGCTCCTGGCCCATGAGTCGACCGTGCGCCAAGAACCGAGGGGGCGGTGCTTGCCGCCGGGCGCGCCGTAGGCAAGGCTCAGGCGCATGGTGACCCCGCTGGACCCGACCTCGCTGGGGTTCCTGCTCGCGGAGAACCGGCGGATGCCGATGCACGTCGGCGGGCTGCAGCTCTATCGCAAGCCCCCCGACGCTGGCCGCAACTACCTCAGCGACCTCTACGACGACCTGATGGCCTCCGACGATCTGGCGCCGCTGTTTCTCAAACACCCCTACCGGTCCCCCAAGACGGCCGGCCAGTGGGTCTGGGTGGAGGACGCCGAGTTCGACATCGAGTACCACGTGCGGCACAGCGCGCTGCCCAAACCGGGCCGGGTGCGCGAGCTGCTCGAACTCGTCTCCCGGCTGCACTCGACGCGGATGGCCACGGAGCGACCGCTGTGGGAGTGGCACATCATCGAAGGGCTGCGGGATGGGCGGCTCGCGATGTACGCGAAGCTCCACCACGCGCTAGTCGACGGCATCTCGGCCAACCGACTGCTGCGCAGCGTCCTGACCACCGACCCCGACCGGCGTGATCTGCCGCCCCCGTGGGCCAACCGATCCACGCCGCACCGCCCGACGAAGCCGGTGGCGGACGACGCTGCCCCCACCGAGCCCATCAGCACGGTCGCCCTCCGCCAAGCGCTCGGCCTCGCCGCCGAGGCCGCCGGGCTCCCCGCCGCCCTGGCCTCGACGCTGCGGCGCAGCCTGCGCAACGAGACCTCGACGCTCGCGCTCTACGCACCGCGGACGATCCTCAACCAAAACATCAGCGGCTCGCGTCGGTTCGCGGCGCAGAGTTGGCCGCTGGAGCGGATGAAGGCGATCTCGCGGGCCAGCGGGACCACGATCAACGATGTCGTGCTCGCGATGTGCAGCGGGGCGATGCGTGCCTACCTGACCGAACTCGACGCCCTCCCGGACGCCCCGCTGATCGCGATGGTGCCGGTCGGGCTCAATGCCAAGCAGTCGCAGCTGGCCTCCTCCTCCGGAGGCAACGCCATCGGCTCGGTGATGGTGAGCCTCGGCACCCACCTGGCCGACCCCGCAGAGCGGCTCCAGACGATCCACGACTCGATGCAAGACGGCAAGGGCGCCCTCGCGGAGATGACTCCGCTACAGATCCAAGCCATGAGCGCGATCGGACAGGTGCCGGCGATCCTGCCGACGATGCTGGGGGTGTCCGGCCTGACGCGACCGGCATACAACCTGATCATCAGCAATGTCCCCGGGCCGCGCGAGAAGCTCTACTTCAACGGCGCGGAGTTGGTCGGCAACTATCCGCTGTCGATTCCCATCGACGGGATGGCGCTCAACATCACCTGCACGTCGTATGCCGGCAACATGGACTTCGGCTTGACCGGGTGCCGCCGCACGGTCCCCCACCTCCAGCGACTGCTCACGCATCTCGACCGGGAGCTCACCGCCCTCGAGCGCACGACCCGCTGAGCCGTCGACCCGACGACCCGGCCCGACTACCTGGCCCGACTACCGAGCCCGCCCGCTCCCGCTCAGCGCTCCTCGAAGCCGCCCCCGACGACCTCCGCGACCGCGCGCAGCCGCGCTCGGGTGATGTCGGCGACGGTGGCCAACCCCGCCTGGTCGGCGTTGGAGCCCGCCCGCACCGGCTCGGCGATGTTGATGCTGAGGCACGTGC
>JBAQXA010000716.1:0-7652 GCA_049299195.1 Nocardioides sp. | reverse complement strand
ATCACCAACAGTCGAACCGGCCTGCGCAGTAGCCCCGGGCCCGGCGCCTCGCGCGTGGCGAACTCGGTGGCCTGCAGCTTCTCGAAGAGCGCCCACGCAGTGTCCGCGAGCACCTCGCGATCCCAGGTCGGCTCGGGCAGTTTGCGGACCCGGGTAAAGGTCAGGAACGGCACGAACCGCGCCTTGAGGTGCACTCGAGCGCAGGCCCGCCCCTCGCGCCGCAGGTCGGCGAGCACTCGATCGGCCAACTCGGCGAGGGCGGCGCGCACCTCGGCCTCGGCGGTCAGGTCTTGTTGGAAGGTGTGCTCGTGCCCGTGAGCACGGGGAATCCACGGCGTGTCGTCGGGCCACGCCCGGCCACCGCCACGCCCCAAGCGGCCAAGGTGTCCGCCACCAGCCGGCCCAAACGCGGCGACAAGGGTCGCCTCCTCGGCGACGGCAAGGTCGGCCACGGTCTCGATCCCGAGTGCCTGCAGCCGCTCGGCGGTCCGCTTGCCGACGCCCCACAGCGCCGTGGTTGGGCGCTGGCCCATGACCTCCAGCCAGTTGTCGCGGGTCAGGCGATAGACCCCGGCCGGCTTGCCGAAGTCGGTGGCGATCTTGGCGCGCACGAGCGTGTCGCCGATCCCGACCGAACACGAGAGATCGGTTGCTTCGAGGACCGCCGCGCGCAGGCCGTGCGCCGTCCCGTCGGGGTCGTCGGTCTCCACCCCGACGAAGGCCTCGTCCCAGCCGAGAACCTCCACGACCGCGCCCGGCCAGTGCTGCAGTGTGGTCATGACCTCCGCCGAAGCCGCCTCATAGACCGGGCCATCGACCGGCAGGAAGACCGCCTCGGGGCAGCGCTTGAGCGCGGTGCGCAGCGGCATTCCGGAGCGCACGCCAAAGGCACGTGCTTCGTACGACGCGGTCGAAACGACGCCGCGCTCGGTCGGGTCGCCCCGACCACCGACGACGACCGGCCGCCCGATCAACTCGGGGCGGCGCAGCAACTCGACGCCGACGAGGAACTGGTCCATGTCGACGTGGAAGACCCACCGCTCGATGCTCATCGAGGGCGAGCCTGCCGGCCTCAGCCGGCCAGCGACGTCCCGGCGGAGCGGAGGTTCTGGCAGGCCTCCACGACGCGGGCGGCCATGCCGGCCTCGGCGGCCTTGCCCCACGCGCGCGGGTCGTAGACCTTCTTGTTGCCGACCTCACCGTCGACCTTCAGCACGCCGTCGTAGTTGCGCAGCATGTGGTCGGCGACGGGCCGGGTGAAGGCGTATTGGGTGTCGGTGTCGACGTTCATCTTGACCACGCCGTAGTCGACGGCGGCCGCGATCTCCTCCGGCGAGGAGCCGGATCCGCCATGGAAGACCAGGTCGAAGGGCCGCGAGCCGGCGGCCAGACCGCGGGCGGCCACGACGGCCTCTTGCGCCGCCAGCAGGATCTCCGGGCGCAGGTGGACGTTGCCCGGCTTGTAGACACCGTGCACGTTGCCGAAGGTGAGAGCGGTCATGTAGCGACCGTTTTCGCCGAGACCGAGCGCATCAACCGTGGCCAGCGCGTCTTCGGGGGTGGTGTAGAGCTTCTCGTCGATCGCGCCGACGACGCCGTCTTCTTCACCGCCGACGACCCCGACCTCGATCTCCAAGATGATGTGCGCGGCATGGCAGGCGGCGAGGAGTTCCTGCGCGATCTGCAGGTTTTCGCCCATCGGCACGGCCGAGCCGTCCCACATGTGCGACTGGAACAGCGGCGACTGTCCGCGCGCGACCCGCTCGGCAGAGATCGCGACCAGCGGCCGGACGAAGCCGTCGAGCTTGTCCTTGGGGCAGTGGTCGGTGTGCAGCGCGACGTTGATCGGGTAGCTCTTGGCAACCTCGGCGGCGTAGGCCGCGAAGGCCGCCGAGCCGGTGACCATGTTCTTGATCGTCGGCCCGGAGAAGTACTCCGCCCCGCCGGTCGAGACCTGGATGATGCCGTCGGAGCCGGCCTCCGCGAAGCCCTGGAGGGCGGCGTTGAGGGTTTGGGACGACGAGACGTTGATGGCCGGGTAGGCGAACGACTTGGCCTTGGCGGCGTCGAGCATCTCGGCATAGATCTCAGGGGTGGCGATGGGCATCGTGGGGTCTCCTCGCAGGCGTGTTCCGGTGCTTCCACCCTAGTAGGCCGCACGGGTCGGGCGGACGCCAGATCCGGCTACAAACTCTGGGTGAACATCCGACGGCGTCTCGGGCGCCTCGCGCATGGCTGGCCGCGCGGGGTAGGGCTTAGCTCGCGCCGCCGCGCCAGGTCGCCGTGGCGTCGAGGTTGGCGTGCGAGCGGACCCAGGAGTGCATCGCGATGGCCGCCGCAGCGGAGGCGTTGATCGACCGGGTCGAGCCGAACTGGGCGATGGAGAACGTCGCGGCGCACGCGTCTCGCGCCGCCTCGGAGAGGCCCGGTCCTTCCTGGCCGAAGAGGAGGCAGACCCGCCGCGGCAGCGTGGCGGTCTCCAGCGGGATCGAGCCGGGGAGGTTGTCCACGCCCCACAGCGGGGTGCCCCGCTCACGGAGGTATGCCGCCAACTCACTGACGTCGGCATGGTGGCGCACATGTTGATAGCGGTCGGTGACCATCGCGCCGCGGCGGTTCCACCGGCGGTTGCCGACGATGTGCACCTCGGCGGCGAGGAAGGCGTTGGCGGTGCGCACGATCGTCCCGATGTTGAAGTCGTGCTGCCAGTTCTCAATGGCCACGTGGAAGTCGTGTCGCCGCGTGTCGAGGTCGGCGATGATCGCCTCCATCCGCCAGTAGCGATAGCGATCCACCACGTTGCGCCGGTCGCCGTCGGCGAGCAACTCCGCGTCGTACTGCTCGCCCTGCGGCCACTCGCCCGGCCAGGGGCCGACCCCGACCTCTTCGGGGCCGTGGGGCATGGGGTCGTAGGGCGCGCGGGGCTCGGACACGCGCCTAGTCTGCCTGGGGGGCTCCCGTGGCCGACGCCGCCACCGGCGGCAGGATCATCGAGTACGCCGCCCGCTCGACCCGCCAGGTGCGTTGCCGCTCGGGTCCATAGAGCTCGCCATCGGCGCTGCACCAGAACTCGGCGCCGGAGATCGAGACCTGGTTGCCGCGCACGTGGATCACGTCGTCGCGTTCGGGGTGCCGGCCCAGCCGCAACGACGCGGCATACGCATAGCGGGCCAGGGGCCCGACCGCGCGGGAGACGATCACGTCGATCCGGCCGTTCTCCGGGTCGGCATCAGGGTTGAGTTCGGTGCCGCCGCCGACATAGGAGGCGTTGCCGAGAGCCACCATCAACACCGGTTGGTCAAGATCATTGACGACTCGGCCGTCGACCTCGACGCGCAGGCGCACCTGCACCGGCTTCACCGAGGCGATCAGGGCGCCGATCGGATAGCCGAGCTTGCCGAGGTTGAGCCCGCCCACCCCGATTGCCCCGAGTCGGGCCTTCCACCCGACCGCCGTGCGGCTGGCCTGGGCGCCGGCGCCGGCATGCACGTTGTTGACCACGATGTCGCCGACCTCGTCGACCAGGAGGTCGACCGGCCGGGGTTCGCCGGTGACAAGCAGTTGGGCGGCGAGTTCGATCTCCAGGGGGATGCCGGTGCCGCGAGCGAAGTCGTTGCCGGTCCCGAGTGGCAGGAGCCCGATGACCTTGCCGTTGAGTTCGTTGCGCCGGTGCAGCGCGGCGACCACGGCGTGGATGCTGCCGTCGCCCCCCGCGACGATGATGCGCCGGGACCCGGCCCGGTGCAGGACCCCGTCGAGTTCGCCGGGGCTGCCCGTGGCGGTCGTCTCGACCGACGCGTGCTCGCGCAGAATCGCGATCGCACGAGCCAGCTTGTCGTCGTCAGAGGTGCCAGCAGACGAGTTCGTGATCACCAGAAACGGATCCACACGGCGGACACTACCGAACAGTAGGAAGGCCCTTGATAGCTTTCTCGCGTGCCCGCAATCGTGATCCTTGGCGCCCAATGGGGTGATGAGGGCAAGGGCAAGGCCACTGACCTCTTGGCCACCACCGACACAATCGACTACTGCGTGCGCACCTCTGGTGGCCACAACGCGGGCCACACGGTCGTCATCGACGGGGAGAAGTTCGCGACTCACCTGCTGCCGACGGGCATCCTCACGCCCGGAACGACGGCGGTCATCGGCAACGGTGTGGTCGTGTCGGTGCCGCAGCTCTTCAAGGAGCTCGACGGCCTGACCGCGCGGCGCCCGGAGCTGGGCGACCTGCTGGTCTCAGCCAATGCGCACGTCATCGCGCCCTTCCACACCACGATCGACAAGGTGACCGAGCGTTTCTTGGGGTCCCGCAAGATCGGGACGACCGGGCGCGGCATCGGGCCGGCATACGCCGACAAGATGAACCGCCTCGGGATCCGGGTGGCCGACCTGTTTGACGAGAAGATCCTGCGCGACAAGGTCGAGGCCAGCCTCGATCTCAAGAACCAGGTGCTCGCGAAGATCTACAACCGGCGCGCGCTGTCGGTCGATGCCGTGGTCGCCGAACTGCTGGAGCATGCCGACCGGCTGCGCCCGCACGTGTGCGACACCTCGCTGGTGCTCAACCAGGCCCTCGATGCGGGCAAGACGGTGCTGTTCGAGGGCGCGCAGGCGACGATGCTCGACGTCGATCACGGCACCTATCCGTTTGTGACCTCCTCCAGCGCGGTCTCCGGCGGGGTGTGCATCGGCTCGGGCGTCGGGCCCACCCGGATCGACCGGGTGATCGGCGTGATCAAGGCCTACACGACCCGCGTGGGCGCGGGGCCGTTCCCGACCGAGCTCTTCAACGAAGACGGCGAGAAGCTCTGGAAGGTCGGCGGCGAGGTCGGGGTCTCGACAGGCCGCAACCGGCGCTGCGGTTGGTATGACGCGGTGGTCGCGCGCTACGCCTCGCGCGTGAACGGGCTGACCGACCTGTTCTTGACCAAGCTCGACGTGCTCTCGTCATGGGAGAAGGTGCCGATCTGCGTCGCCTACGACGTCGACGGCGTCCGCCACGACGAGATGCCGATGACCCAGACCGAGTTCCACCACGCCAAGCCGATCTACGAAGAGCTCGACGGCTGGTGGGAAGACATCAGCGGCTGCCGCACGTTTGCCGAACTCCCCACCAACGCTCAGGCCTACGTGAAGGCGCTGGAGGAGATCTCCGGCACCCGCATCTGGGGCGTCGGCGTCGGCCCGGGGCGTGAACAGACCCTCGTCGTCGAGTGAGACGCGAGTCGTGAGTCGAGTGGAGGAGTTCTCGTGAAGGCGCTCGTGATCGGCAGCGGTGGGCGGGAGCATGCGTTGGCTCTGGCCCTGGCCGCAGACCCTGCTGTCGAAGAGGTGCACGCAGCACCCGGCAACCCCGGCATCGGGCAGGTAGCCACGCTGCACGCGGTCGATGCGTTGGACGGGCGAGCGGTGGCCGCGTTGGCGGTGAGTCTGGGCGTGGAGTTGGTGGTCGTCGGGCCGGAAGCGCCGCTCGTTGCCGGCGTGGCGGATGAGGTGCGGGCTGCGGGGATCGCCTGCTTCGGACCGTCGGGCGCGGCCGCGCAGCTGGAGGGCTCGAAGACGTTTGCCAAGGACGTGATGGTGGCGGCGGGAGTGCCGACGGCGGCTGCGTTTACCTGCTCGACCGACGCCGAGATCGAAGCCGCGCTGGATGCCTTCGGGGCGCCGTACGTCGTCAAGGACGATGGGTTGGCCGCCGGCAAGGGCGTGGTGGTGACCGATGATCGCGGCGCTGCCTTGGCGCACGCGCGGGCCTGCGGGCGCGTGGTGATCGAGGAATATCTCGACGGGCCCGAGGTCTCGCTCTTTGGCATCACCGATGGGGCGACGGTCTATCCGATGCTCCCGGCGCAAGACTTCAAGCGCATCTTCGATGGCGACGGCGGCCCCAATACCGGCGGGATGGGTGCCTATACCCCGCTGCCGTGGGTGCCTGCTGGGCTGGTGGACGAGGTGCTGCGCACGGTGCTGCAACCCACCGTCGATGAGATGGCTCGCCGCGGCACGCCCTTCGCGGGGCTGCTGTATGCCGGGCTGGCGCTGACCTCGCGCGGGCTGCGCGTGGTCGAGTTCAACGCGCGGTTCGGCGACCCGGAGACCCAGCCGCTGCTGGCCCTCCTGGAGTCTCCGCTCTCCCAACTGCTGATGGGGGCGGCGACCGGTAGCTTGGCCGACGTTGCGCCGCCTGTGTTCAGGGCGGGGGCGGCGGTTGCGGTCGTGATGGCGTCGCAGGGCTACCCGGAGTCGGCGAGTTCGGGCGACGTGATCTCGGGGCTGGCCGACGCCGACGCGCTCGACGGGGTGCAGGCGATCCACGCCGGCACGGCACTGCGGGCCGGAGCCGTCGCGGGCGAGAGCGACGTCGTGACGGCTGGTGGCCGGGTGTTGGCGGTGACTGCCGTCGGCGCCGACCTGCTCGAAGCGCGGCAGCGCGCCTATGCCGGGGTCAACGCGATCAGCTTTGCGGGCGCCCAGTGGCGCACCGACATCGCCGCCGGTGCGGTGAGCCACAAGCGCGCGCAGTGAACACTTGTGGCTGCAGATCGGGGCGCCGGACAGCCATAAGCGCGCGTGGCGAACGCTTATGGCTGTTGGCCGCTCAGGCGGGTGGTGGCCCCGCCTGCGCAGCGAGCCACTCGCCCCACGCGGGGAGGTCGCGCTCGATGATGGCGGGCGCGTCGTCGCCGTACAGGTATTGCCAGACCGAGACCCCAGACATGCCGCCCGCGTCTTCGGTGGCGAGGAAGGCAGTGCCGGGCGCGGGGTGATCGAGGATCAACGCGAGCCGCTTGCCGGGTGTGCAGGAGGCAACCTTGCCCGCGAAGCCCACTCCGTCGGCCGTGGCCTCGACCCGCTCGCCGACTGCCGGCTCGACCGGTATGCCGAGAGCGGCGGTCAGCTTTGGCCAGGCGGCCGCGGGCGCCTCAGGCCACATGGCCATCGGCAGCATCGGGTGACCGTCGCGGCCGCCGAAGTGCTCGAGGTGGAGTTGTAGGTTGCTCATGAAGAGCAGCCAGCCCTCGGTCATGGCGTCGTACTGCTCGTCCCAGGGGCCGCCTTCGCCGAAGCCTGAGTTGATCAGCCGGACGGTGCACAGACCGTCGCCCTTGGCCTCGACGATCCACTCGAAGGCGAGCCCACCGCCGGCGGACTCGCCGCCGCTGAAGGCGACCCGGCGGGGCGGCTCCCAGACGTCGACCAGGCCGTGGACGTGCATCTCTTCGGCGGGGCCGAACTCGGAGGTGAGGGCGCCTCCGGCGCGCTCTTCGATGCGCGTGGCGACATACCAAGACGTGATGCCGGGACCCGTGGCGACGGCGCGCCAGACCTCATCTGGAGTGCCGACGACGTCGACGGAGAGGTCGATGGTGCGCCGGTCGTTGGCGGGGGCGCCGGTCGGCTCGTTGGTGGGCTGATTGGTGGGCGCGTCGCTCATGAGGGCTCCTCTGGGTCGGGTGACTGAGTGGTTGAAGTCGGCTGGTCGAGCGTGGGATCGGGGTGGGGATGGGCTGCCACGAGCAGCCGGTGCCAGCGGCCGCCGGGGGCGGACTGGTCGTGGTGGCGGGCGACGAGGTCGGTGACGGCGGCGGAGAGTTCGCGGGTGAACGACGCCCGCGCCTCGGGGGTCGCGAACCGGATCTCGGTGTCGAGGG
>JBAQXA010000715.1:0-2423 GCA_049299195.1 Nocardioides sp. | reverse complement strand
GCGTCGCCGCCGATGCACTTGGAGTACCAGTAGTAGGTTTCTTCGACGCTCATGGCGTTGACTCCGGCAACCAAGGCCCGAACTCGTTCGTGCTTCGCAACAGGCTGCGTTGCGAGCAAGACGAGCGCGAGTCGGACGCCTTCTGGTTCACCGATGCGGATCGGCGTCTTCCGCTTGAAGGCGAGCACCGACTGCGCGTGGCCCGATGCTCGAACCGCGGCGAAGATTGCGTCGATGACCCGTCCCGCTTGAGCGGGGCTCACTGCCGTTACCGGGGCGGTGAGAGTCCGACTGTCACCGTCGTACGACTCTTCGAGCCGGAGCCCGAACGCGTCCCCGCGTCCCCGAACTATGACTACGCGGAAGGCACGTGGGTTTTCACCCATAGGCCGCGTCCGCGTCACCTTTCGCGGCAACGGTCGCCCGACAGCGGTCACTTCGTCACCTCCGCTGTCATCGTCGTCGAGTGCATTTGCAGGTTCTTGATGACGTTGTGAAGCTGCACGATGGCGGAGCTTGTCACTTCGGCGGGTGGTTCAAAGGTGAGATCAAGGACTAAGTCGCCAGCGACCTTAGTCGCTCCAGCGAGCGCCTTCTTTGCATGGTTGTATGCGACCTGGAAGTCGGCCCGGTCAGCAGTGCCAGCGAACTGGAGCCCACCGTTGACGCCCTTGTATTCGGCTACCACGGTGGACCGGACGGTGATGGCGTACTGCTGGAGCATGCCCAGCGCAGCGACGGCAAGGTCGAGATCCTGGGTACCCTTGGCTTCGTCGGCTGTCACCTTCACGCTGAGCTTGCTGATCGTCTGGATGGTGAAGTCAGCGACTTGGTCGACGATCTGCTGGAACGCAGCTCCTCCGGGGCCAGAAGCGGTGAACGTCTTGGTCGAGACCGTCCGAGTGGGAACCTCGACGCCAAGGCGGTCCGCTTCCTCGCGGGTGACGACATGGAGTGTGTCGAGTCCCTTGTCCTTGATGACCGACGGCGACAAAGCCCGGGGGCCGGTAACAGGTTCGGCATCGGTGACGATGAACCACTTGTAGTCGTTAGCTTGAACGGCGGTGGCCAGGAGTTCGAGCACGTCGCTCTTGCTCGGTTCGCCGCCGCACTCTGCCTCGAGCCGGGTGCGGATCTCGCTTCCGGTCAAGTGATCGCTGGTGATCACTGCCTTGAGGTCTGTCTGAGTCGGCTTACGAACGAGAAGGCCCCTGTTGGTGGCCTCACCAAGGGTAAGCACCTCAGCGTCGGCTGCGAAGGCAACGCTCATGCCCGCCATCGTGTGCGCGGTGTAGGACTTGCCTGTTGAGCCCTCGTAGTAGACCCAGCTCTCATTCTTGACGCCGTTGATGATGGCCTCACGGATGAGCGCGGGGTTCCGGACGATCTGAATGCTGTGGTCCGTCCAGAAGAAGTCCGCGATGGCTGCCGTCGTCGATGATTGAACGCTGGGCCAGGTCTTCGACCGAAGATACGCGGCAGTGAACGCGTCTGTGCGGATCTTGCCTTCGTCACCCAACAGAGTGACCACCGCTGCCGTGGAGTTCTTCGTGTCCCCTTGTGCCTGGGTAGGAAGCTCACGGTGACGCAGGTAGTTGGTGCCCTTGTCGGCAGACGGATAGTAGATGTGCTTGTAGCAACGGTCGACGGCGACGCGCGCATCGAGGCGCGCCTGCTTCTGATAAACCTCTACCTTCTTTCGGACCTCCGGCGAAAACTGTGTGAGGCGAGCGGTGTCAGCCGCGAGGTTATCGGCAGCGATGAGCGCTCGTGCTCGGTCCTTCAGGCTGTCGACCTGCTCCGTGTCCGGGACAACGAACGTCACGCTGTTGCGGTACTTGCGCGGAGACCCGACGGCTCCCACCTTGTCCAGCATGTCGACAATCAAACTCGGCGGTGCGCTGGCACCCTTGGCATCGACAGTTAGCACTCGATAGTCGAGCACGACGACCCGCAAGGCGTTGGCGTCGGGCACGTCCACAGGTCCGGACGGGAAGTGGATAGCTGTGGCCCCACCATCGTTCGTGAACGCCCCGGTAATCAGGTTGTCGACCATCGCCGCGGCCGCGGTGTTGGCGACGTTCCGCTTCTCAGTCTCGATGATCGCGTTGACGTTTGGCTCGATGTTGAACCGCCAACGGCTGCCGTCGTACGAGAGGTGCCAGAACACCCTCTCGGACTCCGTCAGAGCCTTCTCGAATATGGTCGCGTCCTCGCCGGGGCGGAGGGTGCCGACAAGCCAGTCGTTCCGGCCCGCGCCCGCGGTAGAAACCATCTCCAGCGAGTGCGTGAATACGGTGCGGGCGACCCTCGTCGCGTAGGCAGGCTTGCCGGGGAAGACGTCTTGGTCTACTGCCGCCGCGTGAGAACTGGCACCAGCGAAGTCGCCTTGCGCGACTGACGAGTACTCCCCTCGCCCAAGG
>JBAQXA010000714.1:0-1819 GCA_049299195.1 Nocardioides sp. | reverse complement strand
GTACTCGACGATCAGCTGCTCTTGGATGGGCAGGTCGATCTGCTCGCGCACCGGCAGCTGGTGGATCAGGACGCGCATCCGGGTCGGAAGCACCTCCATCCACGAAGGCACCAGCCGCTCGCCGTGGGTCTCACGAGCCACGATGAACGGGGTGAGCTCGAGCGACTTCTCGCGCACGTCGATGATGTCGTACTGGGTCACCTGGAACGACGGGATGTCGACCTTGTGCCCGTTGACCTTGAAGTGTCCGTGCACCACGAGCTGCCGGGCGTGCCGACGAGTCCGAGCGAAGCCGGCGCGGTAGATGACGTTGTCCAAGCGGCACTCGAGCAGCTGAAGCAGGTTGTCGCCGGTCTTGCCCTGGCGGCGCGATGCCTCGGCGTAGTAGCGGTGGAACTGCTTCTCCAACACGCCGTAGGTGAAGCGGGCCTTCTGCTTCTCGCGAAGCTGAAGCAGGTACTCGCTCTCCTTGATCCGACCGCGGCCGTGCTGGCCGGGCGGGTAGGGGCGACGCTCGAAAGACATGTCGCCGCCCACGAGGTCGACGCCGAGACGACGCGACTTCTTGGTCATGGGGCCGGTGTAGCGGGCCATTTCGTTAGTTCTCCTTCAAATCCTGGTCGCGGGTCAGACCCGACGCCGCTTCGGCGGACGACAGCCGTTGTGGGGTTGCGGGGTGACGTCTTGGATGGTGCCGACCTCAAGGCCGATCGCACCCAGTGAACGGATCGCCGTCTCGCGGCCCGAACCCGGACCCTTGACGAAGACGTCGATCTTCTTCATCCCGTGCTCCATTGCGCGGCGTCCGGCAGCCTCGGCGGCCATCTGCGCGGCGTACGGCGTGGACTTGCGGGAACCCTTGAAGCCGACGGTGCCGGCCGAGGCCCACGAGATAACCGCCCCAGTGGGGTCGGTGATCGTGACAATCGTGTTGTTGAACGTGCTCTTGATGTGGGCTTCGCCCTGAGCGATGTTCTTCTTCTCCTTGCGGCGAATCTTGCTCTTCGCCGCAGCCTGACGGCTCTTGGGAGGCATCTGTTTTTTTCTCCTCGAAAAGTCTGGTCTGGATCAGCAGAAGGCCTAGCGGGCCTTCTTCTTTCCGGCGACGGTCCGCTTGGGACCCTTGCGGGTGCGGGCATTGGTTTTGGTGCGCTGACCACGGACGGGCAGACCCATGCGGTGGCGGCGACCCTGGTAGGAGCCGATCTCGATCTTGCGGCGGATGTCGGCCTGCACCTCACGGCGCAGGTCACCCTCGATCTTGAAGTTGGCTTCGATTGCGTCGCGGAGCTTGACCAGCTCCTCGTCGCCAAGCTGATGCACACGCAGGTCGGGGCTAACGCCGGTGACCTCGAGCAGCTGCTTGGCGCGGGTACGGCCGATGCCGTAGATGTAAGTAAGAGCGATCTCGATGCGCTTCTCGCGCGGGAGATCGACTCCGACGAGGCGTGCCATGTAGGCGTCCCTTCGGGGTAGTTCGCGGGGGTGTCGGTCGTGGTGCATCTGGTCCGCCTCGGACCAGCCCCGGCCTTCCGCTCCGGGGGTGATTCACCGGCTTCCTCAGAGAGGAGTCCGGCTAGCGCTCACGTTGATGGGTTATTCAGTTGTGGTGCGGCACTGGCTTGGCCGATCAGGGTTAGCCTTGGCTCTGCCAATTTTCGCCAAGCCTTGCGGGGCTCGCCTCCGCCGAGACTTCGTCTCGACTCTGGCTCACTCCTCAGCCCTGGCGTTGCCAATTTCGCCAAGCCTTGCGGGGCTCGCCTCCGCCGAGACTTCGTCTCGACTCTGGCTCACTCCTCAGCCTTGGCGTTGCCAATTT
>JBAQXA010000713.1:0-1607 GCA_049299195.1 Nocardioides sp. | reverse complement strand
CTCCCTGGCCGCGTTGGCCGGATCCGCCGCGGCGCTCGCCGGTTGCTCCGAGCCCGAGCCCGCGCCGAAGACCAAGCCCACGCCGGGCGCCACCACCGGTGGCCAGCCGAGCGCTCCCGGCAGCGATCGCCTCGTCTGGGCGCAGTGGCCCGACTACATCGACAGGCGGGGCAAGCGGCGCCCCACGCTGGAGGCCTTCACGGCCGAGACAGGCATCGAGGTCAAGTACCGCGAGATCATCAACGACAACGCGGAATACATCGACAAGATCGGCGCCGATCTGGCGGCCAAGCGCCCCGTGGGCGCCGACCTGATCACGCTGACGAACTGGATGGCAGCGCGATTGGTGCTTGCCGAACAGGTGCAGCCGCTCGGCGAGTTGAGCAACGGGTCCAACGTGATCTCCGCCCTCGCCCACCCCGACTGGGACCCGCTGCTGACCCACTCCATGCCGTGGCAGGCCGGCCTCACCGGGATTGCGTATGACGCTCGCCGGGTCGACCGCGCCATCGGCTCGATCGACGAGCTCTTCACCCGGTCCGACCTGGCCGGTCGCGTCGCCCTCCTGACCGAGTTCGCCGACACCGTCGGGATGACCATGCTCGCCAGCGGCACGGACCCTTCGGCGGGGCTGCTCACCGAGGTCGAGGCCGCGATCGGGCGACTCGAGCAGGTGGTGGCCGACAACCGGGTCGTGGGCTTCTACGGCAACAACGTCATGGGTGCCCTGCGCAGCGGTCGCGCATCCGCCGCGCTGGCCTGGTCGGGCGACGTCCTGCAGGCGCAGGCGAGCAACCCCTACCTCAAGTTCGTGGTCCCCGAGGAGGGGCTGATGGTCTGGTACGACTCCCTGCTCGTGCCCGCCGCCTCGACCGCCGTTGGGGCGGCGACTCAGCTGATCGACTACTACTACCGGCCCGAGGTGGCGGCCAAGGTCGCGGCATACGACCAATACATCTGCCCGGTCACCGGCGCCCAGGACGAACTCGCCAAGACCGACCCCGACCTCGCCGCCAATCCTCTGATCTTCCCGGACGCAGCGATTCTGGACCGTTCCTACCAGTTCCCAACGCTCCCGGCCGCCGACGACAATCGGCTGCGGGAGAGTTTCACCGCCCTGAGCGGCTGACCGGCCGCGCGCCCGGCGGCTCAGCGAGAGGTGAGCGACATGTCTCTGGAGAGCTTTTCGCTCTACATCAACGGCGAGTTCCGCGGCGCGAGCGACGGCGGCAGCTTCACCTCTGAGGATCCCTACCGGCGCGAGCCGTGGTGCGAAGTGCCCGAGGCGACGCTGAGCGACCTCGACGAGGCGGTCGCGGCCGCGCGCGGAACGCTCGACGGCGAGTGGGGCGCCATGACGGGCTTCGATCGGGCGCGGCTGATGCGGCGGCTGGCCGACCTGATCGGCGAGAACGCCGCGCGGTTGGCCGAGCTGGAGGTGCGGGACTCCGGGAAGCTCTATCGGGAGATGATCGGGCAGATGACCGCGCTGCCGCAGTGGTTCTATTACTTCTCCGGCGTCGCCGACAAGCTCGAGGGGCGCTCGATCCCCTCCGACAAGCCCAACTACGTCGCCTTCACCCGGCTGGAGCCGGTCGGTGTGGTGG
>JBAQXA010000712.1:0-2433 GCA_049299195.1 Nocardioides sp. | reverse complement strand
CAATCTCCCGGGCGCCGACCTGCGCGCGCGGCAGTTGCGTCTCTCGATCCAGCGGTGGATCTCCGGGGAGGCCGACGCGGACTATCACGAGACCTTCGCCGAGTTCCTCCATCGGGTCGGCGAGGGGATCGAGCGGGTCCGAGACCACCGCAGCGCGGTCGTGGCGACCTCGGGCGGCGCGATTGCCGCCACTGCCGCGTGCCTGCTCCTTCCCGGAGCCAGGCCCAGTGACGTGGGCCCGATGTGGCTGCGGCTCAACTGGGTGCTTACCAACGCATCGATCACGCGCGTGCGGGCCACGGATTCGGCGCTACAGCTGGTCAGCTTCAACGAGCACGGCCACCTTGTCGGCAACCTGCGCACCCACGTGTGAACCCGTCTCCCGAGGCTTCGTTGTGGGCGTGGTCTGTGCGACCCTATGCCCGTGAATGCGCAAGGACGATTGTGGTCGGCACTCCTCGCCGACACCCTGGTTGTCGTGGTCTTCGCGGCCGTCGGCCGACTGACCCATGACGAAGTCGATGGCATCGGCGGAGTGTTCCGCACGGCCTGGCCCTTCTTGGCGGGCCTCTTCTTGGGCTGGTCCATTGGCATCCGTCGGCTGCCTGATCCGCGGCTGACCCAGTTCGCGATTCTCGTCTGGGGCTCGACGCTCTTTGTGGGCATGGGGTTGCGCGCGTTCACGGTCGGCACACCCGAAGTCAGCTTCGTCATCGTGGCGGCCCTCGTGCTCGGTGCGCTGTTCATCGGCTGGCGCGTGGTCGCTGGTCGCGGGGGTCGGCAGTCGGCGTCGTGACCGGCCGCAAGGCCTGCATCATCGGCGCCGGCTCGTCGGGCATCACCGCCGCTCAGGCGCTAGCCAGCAAGGGCATCGACTTCGACTGGTTCGAGCTCGGCTCGTCGGTGGGGGGCAACTGGCGCTACGACAACGACAACGGCGTCTCCTCGGCATACCGCTCGCTGCATATCAATACGTCGCGTCAGGCGATGCAGTACGCCGCCTACCCGATGCCGGCTTCGCTGCCGGACTATCCGAGCCACTGGCAGATCGCGGACTATTTCGACGAGTTCGTGGATCACTTCGGGCTGCGCGAGAAGATCACGTTTAACACCGAAGTGGTCAAGGTCGAGCGCGACGGCGACCGGTGGGCGGTCACCACGCGCGCGCGGGCCGCGCGCAGTGAGCCGGTGACCGCGACCTATGACGACGTGCTGGTCTGCAACGGCCACCACTGGGACCCGCGCTGGCCCGAGCCGGGCTTCGCCGGGGCGGCCGAGTTCACCGGCACCCAACTGCACGCGCACTACTACCGCACGCCGGACATCTTCGACGGCAAGACCGTCGTGGTCCTCGGCATTGGGAACTCGGCCACCGACATCGCCGTGGAGTCCTCGCGCGTGGCCCGGCAGACCTTCCTCGCGATGCGCCGTGGGGCGCACATCTTGCCGAAGTTCCTCTTCGGGATGCCGACCGACCATCTCACCCACTCGCCGCTCGCGCGCGGGCCGCACCGCCTACAGAAGCTCGGCATGAAGGCGATCTTGCGGCTGGCCGTCGGCAAGGTCACCGACTATGGGCTGCCCGAGCCGGACCACGACGTCCTGGACGCGCACCCCACGATCTCCGATGACCTGCTGACGCGGCTGGGGCACGGCGACATCACGGTCAAGCCGACGATCGACCGCTTCGAGGGCGACGACGTCGTCTTCACCGACGGCAGCCGCGTCGCCGCCGACGTGGTCGTCTACTGCACGGGCTACAAGGTGACCTTCCCGTTCCTCGGGGAGTCGGTGCTGTCGACGGCCGACAACCACGTGGACCTCTATCAACGCGTCGTCGACCCCAACAATCCGGGGCTCTATTTCCTCGGCCTGATCCAGCCGCTGGGACCGGTCATGCCGCTCGCCGAAGAGCAGGCCCTCTGGATCGCGGAACTGATCACCGGCGAGGTGATTCTCCCGTCGGCAGCCGAGATGCGGCGCCAGATCGCGGCATACGACGAGGGGCTGCGCAAGCGCTACGTCGCCTCGAAGCGGCATACGATCCAGGTGGACTTCCACACCTACCGCGCGACCCTCCGCAAGGAGCGCAAGCGCCACCGCGCCCGCTAACCCGGCCGTCTACCGCGGCGTTAGCGCACCCCCATCCGTCTACCGCGGGGTTGAAGCCCAAAGTGGCGCGATTGGAACGGTCAAAAGTGCACCAAGCCCGCGGGAGACGGGGGAGGGGTGCACCAACCCCGCGGGAGACGGGAGGGGGCGCCGCGAGGGGCGCCCCCGGGCCGCTGGCTCTAGCGGGCCTCGACGACGACGCTGCCCATGATCTTGTCGGCGAAGGTCTGCCGCTTGGCGTCCCACAGCGGCCACAAGTAGCCGATACCGCACGGGATTGAGTCGGCGATGTGTGCGATCTGGCGCACGAAGCTGCCGAGA
>JBAQXA010000711.1:0-2924 GCA_049299195.1 Nocardioides sp. | reverse complement strand
CCCCCGACCAGCACGCCTGGGACACCCTCGTCGCCGGGGCCGGCGCCTGCGACCGGGCGGCGGTCGACTTGCTGGTCACCGACGGGCCCGCGGCGGTGCGTGAGCTCATCGCCTTGGGCACCCGCTTCGATCAACACGACGGCGAGCTCTGCTTGACCCGCGAGGGCGGTCACCACCGCGACCGGATCGCCCATGCCGGTGGGGACGCGACCGGCGCCGAGATCCAGCGGGCACTAATTGCCGCCGTACGACGCAATCCGCAGATCGAGGTCATCGAGCACGCGCTGGTGGTCGACCTCCTCAAGGCCGCCGACGGCGGGGTGGCGGGCGTGACGCTGCACGTGATGGGGGAGGGGCAGCGCGACGGCGTCGGGGCCGCCCTGTGCCGGGCGGTAGTGATTGCCAGCGGAGGGTTGGGGCAGGTCTTCTCGCAAACCACCAACCCGCCGGTCGCCACCGGCGACGGGATGGCGATCGCCCTGCGGGCGGGCGCGGTCCTGCGCGACCTGGAGTTCGTCCAGTTCCACCCGACGGTGATGTATCTCGGCCCCGATTCGCGCGGCCAGCAGCCGTTGATCTCCGAGGCGGTACGGGGCGAGGGTGCCTTCCTGGTCGACTTCGACGGGGTCCGCTTCATGCAGGGCCAGCACGAGCTCGCCGACCTGGCCCCCCGAGACGTCGTCGCCAAGGCGATCACCCGGCGCATGAACGAGTCCGGGCACCCGCACATGTGGCTCGATGCCCGGCATCTGGGTGCCGACTTCTGGGAGCAGCGCTTCCCGACGATCCTGGCCACCGCGCGCAGCCATGGCGTCGACCCGGTGCGCGACCTCATCCCGGTCGCACCGGCCTGCCACTACGCCTCCGGCGGCGTGGCGACCGACCTCGACGGCCGTGCCAGCATCCCGGGGCTCTATGCGACCGGAGAGGCGGCCTGTTCGGGGGTTCATGGCGCCAACCGGCTCGCCTCCAACTCGTTGTTGGAGGGGCTGGTCTTCTCTCGCCAGATCGCCGCGGTGCTACCGAGAGAGCTGCGACCGTGGAGCGACCCAGTCCCCGATCTGCGTGCACCCGGGCTGGTCGACCCGGCTGCTCGGTCCACGATCCAGGAGACGATGACGGCGAAGGTCGGGGTGTTGCGTTCGGCGACCGGCATCCAGTCGGCCCGAGTCGTCCTGGCTGGCTTGGCGACCGACCATGCCACCCCGACGACCGCGGCGTGGGAGACCACCAACCTGGCCACGATCAGTGCGGCCCTCGCGGCCGCGGCCGAGCTGCGCTGCGAGACGCGTGGCTCCCACTGGCGCGAGGACTTCCCCGAGCGCAACGACGCCTCGTGGGCGGGGCACATCGACGCCTGTGTGCAGACGGAGCCGGAGCTGGTGTTCCACCCGGCCCCGCCCACCGATCAGCCGGCCCCGCCCGATCAGTTGGCTCCACCCTCGATAACCGGAGGCCCCCGATGAAGCACGTCACCTCGATCGCCCAGACGCCGGTGGAGGCACTCCCCGAGGCGCTGATCGGCGAGTTGGCCGCTGCCCACCTCGACCCGGTCGCGGTGCACCGGCACGTCGTCGAGGCGCTTGCCGAAGACCTCCCCGGCGACGACGTCACGAGCTGGTCCACGATCCCCGTCGATCAGATCGAGACCGCTGACTTCATCGCCCGGGCGGACGGGACGGTGGCTGGGCTGGCCGTCGCCGAACTGGCGCTGAGATACGTCCTGGGTGCTGAGGCGGCGATCCAGCGGCACGTGGGCGACGGTGACCGGGTCGCTCGCGGAGACGTGCTCATCACGGTCACCGCGCCCACGGCGCTTCTGCTGACCGCGGAGCGCACCGCGCTCAACTTCTTGTGCCACCTCTCGGGGGTGGCGACGACCACCGCGGCATGGGTGAATGCGGTGGCGGGCACCTCGGCGCGAGTGCGGGACACCCGCAAGACGATTCCCGGCTGGCGCCAGCTGGAGAAGTACGCCGTGCGCTGCGGCGGCGGCGCCAATCACCGCGAGAGTCTGAGCGATCAAGCACTGATCAAGGACAACCATGTCCTCGCAGCCGGGGGCGTAGTCGAGGCCTACCGGTTAGTTCAAGCCCGTTACCCCGATATTCCTATTCAGGTGGAGGTAACCTCGCTGGAACAATTCGGAAAGTTGCTCGAGGTAGGGGCGCCTTCGGTGCTCTTGGATAATATGTCCACCGCTCTCATGGCTGAGGCCGTCGTCCTGTCCGCGGGCAGATGCCTGCTGGAGGCATCGGGAGGGTTGAGTCTCGATCGGGCCCGAGAGGTCGCTGAGACCGGGGTGGATTTCCTCGCCGTCGGGGCGCTCACACATTCAGCGCCCGTGCTTGATATTGCGATGGATCTGCGCAACTCCTAAGCCATCCTGAGGCTTCCGTTGTCGCCTCCAGCACGTCACCCCTAGGCGGGACGCCCAACTAATGCCATAATGGTCTGGTTAGGGCAATCGTTCTGACGTTTCCACGCGCGTTGATGGGCATTCCATTCTGTTGGCGCTGATTCAGGGGGTTCTTCCATGGCTCAAAAGGTAACCGTGGTTCTGCTCGATGACATCGATCAGACTGAGGCTGCCGAAACCGTCTCCTTTGGTCTAGACGGTGCCAACTACGAGATCGATCTCAATGCGATCAATGCGGCCGCTCTGCGTGACGCGCTCGCCGTGTTCGTGGCGCACGGTCGCAAGGTCGGCAGCGCCGGCAAGGCTCGTCGTGCCGGACGGACGTCGGTGACCAACCTCGGCCCCAGCGCTCGCGAGGTCCGCGACTGGGCCCGCACCATGGGCTATGAGGTGACCGAGCGTGGGCGCGTCCCCGCCCACATTCGTGAGGCTTTCGACGCCGCTCACTGAGCATCGAGAGGGCGGCCGCGCAAGGCGGTGGCCCCTCGTGATGACAGCCGGTCGT
>JBAQXA010000710.1:0-3406 GCA_049299195.1 Nocardioides sp. | reverse complement strand
GGTCAGCACGGCTGGTTCGCGGGCGAGGGGGGTCTCGTCGGCCGCGGTCTCTGTGGGTACGCCGGCCGCTTGAAGCACGCGGCGCAGAGCGGGGATGCTGCCCCGACCCGAGCGCACGAGCACCGCGAGCTGCGACCACGCCAAGCCGTCTTCGAGATGGGCTCGCCGGAGGAGGTCGGCGATGTGCTCGGCCTCGGCGCGCTCGGTGTCGAAGGTGAGCACATCGACTCGGCCGGCCGGTGCGGCCTGAATGGGCTCCGGAGCGAGCCGCGCGGCCTGCAGCACCCCGGCGCTTGCCCCCGGCAGCGGCATCCGGGTTTGCAGCCGGCCCGTCGCCTCGGCGATCTGCCGTCCGAAACGCCGCGTCGTCTTGAGCACGACCACGGGGGCCGGAGCCCGGTCGGCGGTCAGGAACACCTCGGGGAACTGGAGGATCCCGCGCAGATCGGCCCCCCGGAAGCCGTAGATGGACTGGTGGGGGTCACCCACCGCGATCAGGTTGCGCCCGTCGCCGGCGAGCGCCTTGAGCAGGGCGACCTGCGCCGGGTCGGTGTCTTGATACTCGTCAACGAACACGTGCTGGAAGCGCTCGCGCAGGGCATCACGCGCGGGGTTGTCGGGGTCCTGGAGCAGGGCCACCGCCTGGGCGATCAGGCCGGGGAAGTCCAAGAGGGACTGCTCGCTCAGGATCGCGTCATAGTCGGCCATGAACCGCGCTGCGGCGATCAGTTCGGGCCGGGCCTCGGCCTCGCCGATCGCGCGCAGCCGCTCGAACCCGATGCCCCGCTCCTGAGTGCGAGCGATGACCGCGGCCACCTCTTGGGCGAAGCCCCTGGTGCGCAGGGCGCCCGCAAGGCGGTCTGGCCAGTCCTCGTGGGCCACGCCGCCGCGCGCGAGTAACTCCCTGATGACCGCATCCTGCTCGGCGGCCGACAACAGCCGCAGCGGCGCTTGGTAGGCCTCGTCGGTGCCGTATTGACGGACTAAGGCATAGGCAAAGGAGTGGAAGGTCGCCGACCGGGTCGAGGCGACCGTGCGACCCAGGCGAGCGTCGACTCGCTCGCGCAGTTGGTCGGCGGCCTTGCGCGAGAAGGTCAGCGCGAGGACGGACTCGGGATCGGCACCCCGCCGCTCCACCCGGTCGACCACCGCCTCCACCAGCGTGGTCGTCTTGCCGGTGCCTGGGCCGGCCAGCACCAGCAGCGGCCCCCCTGGGTGGTCGACGACGGACCGTTGATCGGCGTCGAGGGTGGGGGCGGCAGCCACCGCAGGGGTCCGCACCACATAGCGCGGCCGCTTCGCGGTGGCTGAGGCACGGTTGGTGGACACCGGGCTACTCAATCACCCCGCGCCGACACCTATCAGGAGTCGGGAGGCAACTCGTTGTAGACCCCCGCGAGCTCTTGGCCGCTCAAGCGGGCGATCTCTGCCATCACCTGATCGGTGACCTCGCGGCGGGCGCGCCCGCTCGGGACGCCGTCGTACTGCCCCGCGACGTGGATCGCCGGCCCAAAGTTGATGCTGACCCGCACGAGTCGGGCGAACTTGGCGCCGACGGGTTGCAGCTTCTCGGTGTCTTGCAGGCCCACCGGAACGATCGGCACCCCGGCGGTCAGCGCGAGATGGGCCACCCCCGTGCGGCCGCGATAGAGCCGGCCGTCTCGAGATCTGGTGCCTTCGGGGTAGATCCCGAACGCCTCCCCGCGCTGCAACACCTCCAGGGCGACCTCGAGGGAGTCAAGGGCGGCCTGGGCATCGCTGCGATCAACCGGCAGAGCACCAAACGCCTCGAACCACTCCCGCATGAGCGAACCGCGAAGGCCGGGCTGGGTGAAGTAGTCGGCCTTGGCCAAGAACACCACCTTGCGCGGAACCACGACCGGGATCACGACGCTGTCGGCGAAACTCAAGTGATTGCTCGCGAGGATGACCCCGCCGCTGGTCGGGATGTTGTCGAGCCCGGTGACTTTGGGACGCCAAACGCCCTTGACGATCGGGGGGATCACGGCGCGGCCGAGCTCGTAGAGCATGACAGGGAATCTAGTGCGCACGAGCGAGAAAAGGTGAAGGGCCCGCGAAAGTATGAGTTCCACGGGCCCTTCGGGTGATCGGATCTCGGTGACGCTTCCGATCGATCTGCCCTCTGCTCCGACCCCAGCGGCTCCGTCACCCTGCCGCTGCGGCGAGTTGCCCCGCCGTTCGGATCTTCCCTTCCGGCCGATCCCGCCTGCCCCGGAGGGCTTGCGTAGGAGAAGTTCTACGCCCGTCGCAGAGGCCACGCAAGGGGTTCTCACCAACAAATTCGAGCAGTTCTGCGGCTCCGGCGTGTCGTCCACAACCGGTCCCGATTTGTCCACAGTTAGTGCCGCTTCCTCCACAGGATTGAGCCGGAGGTGTGGATGAGCGTCGGGGTTCCTATGGACGCAGGAGCTGACCTGGGGTGGTTCCTGATAGAAACTCCCCCATGGCTACCACTCATCTCGGCGACGTCGCCGTGACCACCTCCGGCGAACCGCCCGCGGTCGGCTCCAAAGCCCCCGATTTCACGCTCCTCGGAGCCGACTTCTCCGAGGTCTCCCTGACCCCGGGCACCCGCACCGTGCTCAACATCTTCCCCAGCGTCGACACCGGGGTCTGCTCGGCATCGGTGCGGAAGTTCAACGAGCTCGTCGCCGACCTCGACAACACCCAGGTCATCTGTGTCTCGGCCGACCTGCCCTTCGCCCTGGGCCGCTTCTGCGGCGCCGAGGGCATCGAGAGTGTGGTCACCGCCTCCACGCTGCGCTCGGACTTCGCAGACGTCTACGGCGTGCGCATGGTCGATGGGAAGTTCGAGAACCTGCTGGCCCGCACGGTCGTGGTCATCGACACCGACGGCACCGTGCTCCATACCGAGATGACCAACCAGGTCGGCGAGGCCGTCGACTTCGACGCGGTCGTGGCCGCGCTCGCCTGAGCACCGAGACCATGCGCGCGATCGTCTACTCCGAGACGGGCGAGGCCGACGTCTTGCGGGTGGTTGAGCGCCCCACACCCACCCCTGGTCGGGGTGAGGTGCTGGTTCGCCTCCACGTCGCCGGCGTCAACCCCACCGACTTCAAGTTCCGGCGCGGCACGGGTGCGGGCCAGCCCACTCCGTTCCCCGAGGTCACGCCCGGGCAAGACGGGGCCGGGGTGGTGGAGGCCGTCGGTGCCGAGGTCGATCGGGTGCAGGTCGGCGACCGCGTCTGGGTGTTCCTCGCCGGCTGGCAACGGGCCGGTGGCACCGCGGCCGACTACGTCGCCATCTCGGCTGAGCGCGTCGTGGCGCTGCCTGACCACACCTCATACGACCTCGGCGCCTTCCTCGGCGTCCCGGTGCTGACCGCCCACCTCTGCCTGACCGCGCGCCCCGCGGGGCCGCGGG
>JBAQXA010000709.1:0-2606 GCA_049299195.1 Nocardioides sp. | reverse complement strand
GGGAAAGTGAAGACGCCGGCCACCTTCAACCCGGCGCGGCCGGCGGCCTCAGCCACGCGGCATACGTCATGGGGCGGAACGCCGCTGCGTTGATGTCCGCAGTCGACCTCGACCAGCACCGACACGGGCGCGTTGCCGAGCTCGCGCGCAGCCTGTTCGGCCCCCGCGACCGAGTCGATCCCGATCGACAGCGCCACGCGTTCAGCGAGGGCGGCAAGACGCCGGCCGCGGGCTGCGTCGACCCACAGCGGGTAGCCGATGAACAGGTCCCGCGCCCCTCCGGCAGCGAAGGCCTCCGCCTCACCGATCGTCGCCACCGTCAGCCCGACCGCCCCCGCGGCCAACTGCCGCCGAGCGATCTCGGGCACCTTGTGCGTCTTGGCGTGCGGCCGCAGCGCCAACCCACGCGCTGCCGCCCAGGTCGCCACCCGCGCAATGTTTGCGTCGAGGCGGGCCTCATCCACACAGAGGTACGGCGTCTCCGGACTCACCAATCCATCCTCCCCCGACCCAGACCTTCGATCTGCGCGGATCTTGCAGATAGGTGGCGGATGCTCTGCCAGACAACCGCTCGAGGAGCGTCGACTTTGAGTGCGCGGAGGTAGTCGTCGAGACGTTGCGGGCGATCCCGGAGGTAGGCGACTGCCTTGTTGAGGCTCTCGCCAACCGTCTTGCCGTAGGCATCCACCGCCTTGCGCGCGCCGGCCGTCAGGGCCGGAATGCCGGGATTCATCATGGCCAGATCGATGAGATCGCGGCTGCACGTCGATGTATCTGCCCAGCGGTCGTCATTGGCGAGCAGTTTGGTTGCGACCTGGTCAACAGGTGTGAGGAGCCGCAAACCACAGATCTCATCGCCTGGGGCGGGAGTGTCGAGGTCGATGCGCCCTTCATGGATGATCTCGAACTTGATCGCTGTCCCAGCTACGAGCACCGAGGCCCTGATGCCGTAACCGTCCACAGAGGGCTCGCGACCCAACTCCAGTTCGCGTGTGGCCAGGGCGCCGAGCCCGCGCTCCCTGACCATCCGGCGCAACTCGCGGTAGGACGGCAGGTCGGAGACCCGGAAGTCGAGGTCGACCGATTCGCGGAACTCACCGTTGGCGAGGACGATCGCGGTGCCGCCTCCGAACCAGCAGTTGTGCTCTGCCAGCAGCGATGCATCGAGGCTCGACAGCACCTCGGCCACCTGCTGGTGGTGCCGCCGCCTAAACAAGGAGTCTCCCGTTGCTATAGGTGTCTGCCAGGTGCTGGATGAAGGCCTTTTCGCGGTCAGTCAGCGACTCCTGGTTGAGGTGTCGCCAGCCGCGTTCGTAGAGGTTGAGCGCCTCCGTCTCGGTCATGGTGGTGTCGGCATCGGTCTGCCAGGCCAGCGCGCGCAGGCCGGGGTAGTCGCCCACTGTGACCCTCAAGGATTCTGATGCTGGCGCGTCAAGGATCGGGACAACGAGGTGGAGTCCGAGCGCTGCTGCAACGTTGACGTAGGCGCCGACCGTGACCGAGGGATTGCCAGCCTCGATCCGGTGCAGCGTGACACGCGACACGCCAGCAGCTTCGGCACAGGCAACCATCGTGACGCCGAGAGCCTTGCGGCGTTCGCGCAGCCGGGATCCCAGTCGCTCGAGGTCCGCCCTTTGCTCGGGGCTCGTGTAGGGGCTGGTCGCCGGCATGTTTCTCATTGTAGCGCTTTGGGATCCTGTAATCATAATGAGAAACATTAGTGAGCGGATCATCTATCCAAGCGGAAGGATGATTCGATCATTGTCGTCACCAAGACATACGCCGATCCCACGGCCAGTCGACTCACGTTCGCAGCCCGCCGAGGGGGAGCAGTCGCCCCCCGGCACGAGCAGGACCCGGTAGGTCAACGAAAGATCGGTGTTCCGCACCGCCGCGCGGAAGTGGCCATATCGATGCCCCCGTTCCCCAGCCGTTCGACCTGCACGTAAAGCCTGGCCTCGAACCGCTCCGGGAGGACTACGTCGAACTCTCGGTAGTGCGCGTAGATCTCCGCAAGGTCCTCCTCCACGGCTGGATGAAAGCCAACGGGTAGTTGCGTCACGCCCGCCGGGCGTCGAGCCGCACCTTGAGCTCGTCCCAGGTCAACGCGATCGACGGATCGGCGTCCAACTCGGCCGCTCGTGACCGGATGGTCGCCTCATCCTCATCGCTGATCACGATGGGCACCGACTCCACGGTGCTCTCGATGTACTCCACGAGCTCCAAGCGCTCATCGAGGCTCATGGCCTCGATCGCTGACTGTAGAGCGGGGTTCACCATGGATTCAGGGTACCCGGCAAGTGCGACATCATCGCCGCCATCGTCCCAAGCCATGCAATCCCGTCCGCCGCGGTCGGCGATCGTCAGCGCCTGCTCCCGCCGTCAAAAAGTCACCTCACCGGCGGGTCACTGGAAGCACCCGCGGGGGCGGAGATCAGCTTCCCAAGGGCTAGATCGAGCCCATGACTCCAAATTTTCTTGCGGAGTCTGTGCGGACTGGAGGGCGACACACCCCCTCTGACGCGAAGATTCACCTCAAGTGGGTGGGTCTTTGCGTCAGGCCGGTCGGTCAGGATGCGGTGTCGAGGGTGACTCGGTAGCCCATG
>JBAQXA010000708.1:0-3716 GCA_049299195.1 Nocardioides sp. | reverse complement strand
GACGCGGTGCTTGCGGCGCTGGCCGATGATCTCAACGCACCGGCCGCGCTCGGCGTGATCGATGACTGGGCGACCCGCACTGCCGCCGGAGAGGACTCCGATCCCGAGGCGGGCGCGGCCATCAGCGCCCTCGTGGATGCCGCCCTGGGCATCCAGCTTACCGTGCCGGCAGCGTCAGCCAGCTAGTTGCGCCGCTAGTTCTCGCCGTCGCGACGCTTGAGATAGCGCTCGAACTCGCGCGCGATCGCCTCACCCGAAGCCTCTGGGAGGTCGGTGGTGTCGCGGGTCTCCTCCAGCGTGCGCACGTAGTCGGCGATGTCTTCGTCCTCTTCGGCCAACTCGTCGACTCCGCGCTCCCAAGCGCGGGCCTCCTCCGGCAGATCCCCCAGCGGCAGGCTCGCCTCGAAGAGATCCTCCAGCTGGCCGAGCAGCGCCAGCGTCGCCTTGGGGCAAGGTGGCTGGGCAACGTAGTGGGGGACGGCGGCCCAGTAGGACACCGCCGGGATGTCGAGCCGTGCGCACGCGTCTTGAAAGACGCCCACGATGCCGGTGGGACCTTCGTAATGGGACTCATCAAGTTTGAGCCGCTCCAGCAGCCCCGCGTCGCTGGCCGAGCCACTGACCGGCACCGGGCGGGTGTGCGGGGTATCGGCGAGCAGCGCGCCCAAGGTCACCACGAGCTCGGCCCCGAGATCGTCGCAGGCGGCCAGTAGCTCGGCACAGAAGCTGCGCCAGCGCATGTTGGGCTCGATGCCGCGCAGCAGAATCACGTCGCGGCTGAGGTCGGGCGGCGACGCGATGGCGATGTGCGTGCCCGGCCAAGACAACGAGCGCTTCCCGTAGTCGTCGTAGCCGATGCGCGGGCGATTCATCTGGAAGTCGTAGTAGTCCTCCGGGTCGATGGAGCCGATGATGCGCGCGTCCCACTCGACCATGAGGTGATCGACCACAGCCGACGCAGCATCGGCCGCGTCGTTCCAGCCCTCGAATGCGGCGATCACGACGGGATCGACGAGGTCGTGGCGTGCGATCGGACCGTCGCGGCCCTCCAGCTCGATCATTGCGCCAGCCTACCGATGACGCACGGTGTCCGCGCTGCGTCGAGGATTCCTTCTCGCACCGGGGCCGATGGAACGATGCACGCGTGGAGCGCCCCGATTCGACTGCCGTGCTGAGCCGCGAGCTAGGCGCTCGCCTCTTGGTTCTGGACGGCGCCATGGGCACCATGCTCCAGTCCTACCAACTGCGCGAGGAGGACTTCCGCGGCGAGCGCTTCGCCGACTCGCCGATCGACCTGCGCGGCAATTCCGACCTGCTCTGCCTCACTCGGCCCGACGTTGTGCGCGCGGTCCACGATGCGTATCTGTCGGTCGGCGTGGACCTGATCACCACGAACACCTTCACCGCATCGTCGATCTCCCAAGCCGACTATGGCCTCGAAGGGATCTGTCGAGAGATCAACCAGGAGGCCGCGCGGATCGCGCGAGAGGCCGCCGATGCCTTCTCCACGCCCGAGCGCCCACGCTATGTCGTCGGCGCGCTGGGGCCGACCAATCGCACCGCCTCGATCAGCCCGGAGGTCAATGACCCGGGAGCCCGCAACGTCAGCTACGACGAGCTCGTCGCGGCATACCGAGAGCAAGCCGAAGGGCTCGCCGCCGGTGGTTGCGACCTGTTCATGATCGAGACGATCTTCGACACGCTCAACGCCAAGGCGGCGATTTTTGCGCTGGAGACGTTTTTTGAGGATCGGGGCCGACGCTGGCCGGTGATGATCTCCGGGACGATCACCGACGCGAGCGGTCGCACCCTGTCGGGTCAGCTGACCGAAGCCTTCTGGCACTCCGTGCGGCACGCCCGCCCGTTTGCGATCGGGCTCAATTGTGCCCTCGGCGCCGCCGAGATCCGGCCCTACATCGCCGAGTTGTCCAGGGTCGCCGACTGCTTCGTCTCCGCCCACCCCAACAACGGGTTGCCCAACGCCTTTGGGGAGTACGACGACACGCCGGCGGAGTTCGCCTCCGTCCTGTCGGAGTTCGCCCACAGCGGGCTGCTCAACATCATCGGGGGGTGTTGCGGGACGACCCCCGAGCACCTCGCCGCCCTGATCGCCGCAGTGGAAGGCGCTTCAGCCCGCGCGATTCCGACGTTGGCTCCCGCGATGCGCCTGGCCGGTCTGGAACCCGTCACGATCGACGAGCGCAGCCTCTTCGTCAACGTCGGCGAGCGCACCAACATCACCGGCTCTGCCCGCTTCAAAAACCTCATCAAGGCCGGAGACTTCGACACGGCGCTGTCCGTCGCTGCCCAGCAGGTGACCAGTGGCGCGCAGATCATCGACGTCAACATGGACGAAGGCATGATCGACGGCCCGGCGGCCATGGATCGGTTCTTGAAGCTGGTGGCCTCCGAGCCGGAGATCAGCCGGGTCCCGGTGATGGTCGACTCCTCCAAGTGGGAGGTCATCGAAGCCGGATTGAAGTGCATCCAGGGCAAGCCCATCGTCAACTCGATCTCGCTGAAGGAAGGCGAGGCGAGCTTCATCGAGCAGGCCCGCCTCTGCCGCAAGTTTGGTGCCGCAGCCGTGGTCATGGCCTTCGACGAGAGTGGCCAGGCCGACACCCTCTTGCGCCGTCAGGAGGTGTGCGCACGGGCCTACCGAATCCTCACCGAGGAGGTCGGCTTCCCGGCCGAAGACATCATCTTCGACCCCAACGTCTTCGCCGTAGCGACAGGGATCGAGGAGCACGCGACCTACGGTCAGGACTTCATCGAAGCCACCCGCTGGATCAAGCAAAACCTGCCCGGCGCTCTGGTGTCGGGCGGGATCTCCAATGTGAGCTTCTCCTTCCGCGGCAACAACACCGTCCGGGAGGCGATCCACGCGGTCTTCCTCTATCACGCGATCCAGGCCGGTCTGGATATGGCGATCGTCAACGCCGGGGCGCTTGCGGTCTATGACGAGGTCGACGCCGAGCTGCGCGAGCGGATCGAGGACGTCATCCTCAACCGCCGCGCCGACGCGACCGAGCGGCTGCTGGAGCTCGCCCAGCGCGTCGAGTCGACGCCGGGGTCAGGGGCGGGTGAGCCGGCGGAGGCAGAGTGGCGCGGGCTCGACGTGGGCGCCCGCATCACGCATGCGCTGGTAGCCGGGATCGACACCTTCATCGAGGCCGATGCTGAGGAGCTCCGGGCCGAGATCGCCGCGCGCCACGGCCGCTCGATCGAGGTGATCGAGGGCCCACTGATGGACGGGATGAACGTCGTCGGCGACCTCTTCGGCGCCGGCAAGATGTTCCTCCCACAGGTGGTGAAGTCGGCGCGCGTGATGAAGAAGGCCGTCGCCTATCTGGTGCCCTTCATCGAGAGCGAGCCTCCGCCCACAGGAGCCGCGGACGGCCGCAGGCAGCTGTCGGGCAACGGCACGATCGTCATGGCGACCGTTAAGGGGGACGTCCACGACATCGGCAAGAACATCGTGGGCGTCGTCTTGCAGTGCAACAACTACGAGGTCATCGACCTCGGCGTGATGGTGCCGGTGCAGAAGATCCTCGACAAGGCCCGTGAGGTCAATGCCGACGTCATCGGTCTGTCGGGGCTGATCACCCCCTCGCTGGAGGAGATGGTCAACGTCGCGGGGGAGATGCAGCGCCAGGGCTTCGACATCCCCCTGCTGATCGGCGGCGCAACGACCTCACGCGCCCACACAGCCGTCA
>JBAQXA010000707.1:0-3455 GCA_049299195.1 Nocardioides sp. | reverse complement strand
GGGCAACCCCGGCTGCCAGCCGTCTGCTCGAGCTACGTCGTGGTCGAAAGTGACGGCACCGTGGGTTACGTACGCCAATCCGAGACGGTCACGCCCGTTCGTCTGGAGTCGTGTGACCTCGTCACTGCGGGACGTGCGGCCCGTTTGCTCTCACCAGTCGTCGACGCGGGTGTGCCCAACGAGGACGACAGTGACCTCCCGAGCGCCGTGTCGTTTGTGACACTCTCCGGGCCTGACCTCGCCTCTACGCCGCACGCCGTGATCGAGCGGTGGAGTGAATCCCGCTCGATTCTCACGGGCCCGTTTGCAGGGGAGCCCAGTCGTCGGCCGGCAAGCCTGCGAGCACTTATCGGCCAGTCTGCCCAGGGCGCTTTCAGCGTCGACCTCCGTTCCGAGGGGCCCCATGCCCTCGTCGGCGGCACCACCGGTGCAGGGAAGTCCGAGCTTCTCCAAGCCTGGATTCTCGGCATGGCCGCTGCGCACTCGCCCCAGCGGGTGACCTTCTTGCTGGTCGACTACAAGGGTGGATCGGCTTTCCGAGAGTGCGCGAGCCTTCCGCACACCCTGGGAGATGTCGTCACCGACCTCTCCCCTCACCTAGTCCGTCGAGCGCTCATCTCGCTGTCCGCAGAGTTGCGCTATCGAGAGCACCTCCTCGCGACCTACAAGGCCAAGGACCTCGTAGAGCTCGAACGACGCGGGGAAGTGAACACCCCGCCGAGCCTCGTGATTGTCGTTGACGAGTTCGCTGCTCTCGTCCAGGAGGTCCCTGACTTCGTCGACGGCATGGTCAACGTGGCGCAACGCGGCCGATCACTCGGGTTGCATCTCATCCTTGCCACACAGCGGCCAGCGGGCGTGATCAAGGACAACTTGCGCGCGAACACCAACCTCCGCCTCGCGCTCCGGATGGCAGACGAAGCCGACAGCGAAGATGTGCTGGGGTCGAAAGAGGCGGCTCTGTTCGACCCGTCCATCCCTGGTCGTGCCATGAGCAAGAGTGGTCCCGGTCGGCTCACTGCCTTCCAGACGGGGTATGCCGGTGGTTGGACTTCGGATACCCCGCCGCCGCCGAAGATCGGCATCGCGACACTCGTCTTCGGTGGGATCACGGAGTGGACCTACGAAGAGCCCCGAGCGGTGGCTGAGAACCCTGGCCCGACGGACATCAAGCGGTTGGTGACGTCGATCAAGGATGCTGCCGCAGTGGCGCAGCTTCCTGCCCCGCGCATCCCGTGGCTGCCCGCGCTCAAGGACGTTTACGACCTAGCGAGCCTCCCGACGCGTCGCACCGACGACGAGCTGTCGATCGGCACGATCGACCTGCCAGACCGCCAAGAGCAGCCGACGTTCGCTTTCCGGCCTGATCAGGACGGAAACCTCGCGATCTTCGGTGTCTCGGGGTCTGGTAAGTCCGCGGCGCTGAGAACGCTGGCCGTCGCTGCGGGCTACACCATCAAGGGCGGGCCGTGTCAGGTCTACGGTTTGGACTTCGGAAACCGCGGGCTCGACCCATTGAAGGTGCTGCCCCACGTCGGCACGATCGTGAGTGGGGCCGATCATGAACGAGTTGCACGCCTCATCACGTACCTCGAAGACCTGGTCAAGCGGCGCAGTGACGCCTGGGCGGCGGTTAATGCCGGCACCATCGGCGACTACCGACGGCTGGCGCAGAAGCCGCAAGAGCCGCGGATCATCGTCCTGATCGATGGGGCGAGCAGCCTCAAGCAGAACTATGAGGTGTCTTCTCGGTTTGTCTGGCTCGACAGATTGGCTGCGGTCGCGGGTGCCGGGCGCCCCTTGGGTATACACGTGATCCTTTCGGTCGACCAGAAGAGTGGTCTCCCGTCCGCCCTATCGCCGGTCGTGCAGACCAAAGTTGTGCTGCGGATGTCCACCGACGATTGCCTTGCCCTCGGTGTGCCGGGGGATGTCTTCAGCGACGAGACCCCGCCGGGTCGGGGTCTGATCGGGAAGGACGAAGTGCAGTTTGCCGTTCTTAGCGGGTCGCCAGACCCAACGGTCCAGGCAGCAGCGTTGACGGCCTTTTCAGCGGCAGCCCGCAAGGCAGGCGTTGCCTCGGCTCCCAAGATCGAAAGTCTCGCCGAGCGAGTTGAACTGCGCGAGCTTCCCGCCACGATCGGCAGCAAGCCTGTCCTTGGACTTGCATCAAGCTCGCTCGCACCACACACCTTCACGCCAAAGGGCACCTTCGTCCTCACCGGTCCGTCCGGCAGCGGTCGAACTACGGCGTTGATGACGATGTGCATCTCTACCAGGAGAGCAATGCCTCTTGCGGATATGCATCTGTTCACGCCGCGGGCCAGTTCGCCACTCGTCGGGCTCGGCATCTGGGCGTCCGTCTCCATAGGCCCGACAGCTGCGGTCTCAAGGGCTCAAGCCTTGACTGACGAGATCCGCGCAGGCGCGCCTGGGCGCAACGCGGTGATTGTGTGCGAACGAATCGACGATCTCACGGGAGATGCTGGCGAAGATGAACTCGAAGCCCTAGTCAAGGCATGTATCGACCACGAGTTGTTCGTCATCAGCGAGGCCGACGCCCAGTTCTACGGCCCGGGATTCGGACTCCCCGCACGCGCTCGCACCTCGCGGTGTGGCCTCGTCCTACACCCCGAAGGGAGCGAGGGGCTTCAGATCTTCCGCGTCGACCTTCCGGACATTGATCGTCGAGGAATGCCGCCTGGGCGCGGGTATGCCGTTGAAAGGGGGAGTGTCGAGTTGGTGCAGGTCGCCGCTCCCTAGCGATCTCACCAATTTTGTTGGACTGCAGTTGATTACGTGCTGCCCAACGGGTTGTCGAGCGATGGGGAGTGCTACCCATCGACACTTCGTGAAAGCGTCGCTAATGTTCAGATATCACAGAGAAAAAGGAACCAAGCGCCTCACCCGAGACGCCGAGAAGCTCACAAAGGAGAGATTTGTATGTGGAAGGGAATGAACATCCAGCAGTGCCGGGCCGAGAGCGGCCACCTGGAGGGGCACATCAAGAAGCTCACGGGCATCATGAGCGACCTCGACCGGGAAGTGGCCAACATTGACAAGTCGTGGAACGGTGACGACTCGGTCCGCTTTGTCTCAAAGTGGCGCAACACGGAGCGGGCCCAGGTGGAACAGGCCATCACGTTCCTCAAGAAGCAACTCAACAAGCTCAACCAGGAAATCGCCGAGCAGGCGCGGGTTTCGCGCTGACGCTTGTCCACCTCAGGACTGATTGGAAGGGAAACTCAAGTGGCTGTTTTCGATCAAGGGATGGACGTCAGCGCCGTCCGGAGCGCGGGGGCCAACCTCGACTCGCTCGCCAAGCGCATCGACAACGTCCTCAACGACGTTGACAACGTTGTCGCAGGACTCGGCAAGAACTGGGCCGGTGATGACCAGAAGAGCTTCTCGACGGCATGGCAGCGCCACAAGGGTCCGCTGCACACGATCGCCAA
>JBAQXA010000706.1:0-2018 GCA_049299195.1 Nocardioides sp. | reverse complement strand
GGCTCCTGCAGCCCCACGACGAGTGGGTCCACGAGTCCCTTGCCGAGATCCGCGCCCTCGACGTGGCAATCGACGTCGATCGGCTCGCCGAGATTTGGGCCCGCGGGCTGGAGTTGCCACAGCCGGTCGGCGAGCACGTCTGGTTGCACACTGACCTCAAGCCATCCAACCTGCTCGCCCGGGACGGGCGCCTAGCCGCGGTGATTGACTTCGGTGGGCTCTCGATCGGCTACCCCGACGCCGAGCACGCACCAACGTGGGACCTGCCCGCGGCCGCCCGCGCGGCATACAGAGAGGCGCTGTCTCTCGACGATGACGTATGGCGCCGTGCCCGTGCCTGGGCGGTGCTGGTCGGGGTGAGCGGCGTTCCGTACTACTGGACGTCCTACCCGGAGTTCGCCCAGGAGTGCGTACGCCGCCTCCAAGCGGTGGCTGGCGAGGACGTGTGATCAGCCGTCGCGCAGGGGTCCGCTGGCCGCCGCGACGATGCGAGGGGTCATGGCCGCGATGAATCGCCTGGTGAGCCGGGTGAGGCGCGGATCCGCCTCCGCGTGCACGCGCTGCCACGGATTCGGTCGGGCATCGACCGCGGCTTGCAGGAGTTCGGACCATGCGGGCGGTAGCTCCCCGATGCACCAGCGGGCGGCGTCACACTTGCCCGCCACTCGGCCGGTGCTGGCGGTGTGGAGCATCCTGCAGTGGGTGAGCACTTCGTGTGGCTGCCCCCAGCCATTGGCGAGGTACTCGGGATCGGCCAGAGCCTGCTCGCCACGACTGACGGCAAGCCTCGCCGCCTCCGCCCGCAGCGCATCCGTCGGCACGTCGTCGATGAGCGTGCCCGCTGGCGGCCCCGAGACAGCGATGCCGTGGTGCTTGAGGACCCAGCGGAAATTCTCGGTGTTGTCGTGAGCGGAGTACTCCATCTGTCGCGCGCCGTTATCCACATAGAGCCACAGCCGCTCACCCTGAGCGCGTGCGCGCAGCTCGCCGAGGGGCGCATAAGAGCCCTCGATGTTGTGCGCCCAATGCTCCTGGCGGTCGGGCAATCTGCGGTGAAGCTCCCGCACTCGTCCCTCCTGCTCTTCGCTCAGGGGTGTGTGAGTAACGGCCAAGAAGTCCACGTCGGCGTGCACGTCCCCTGCTCCGAGCGCGAAGGACCCCTTGAGGTAGACGCCCACCAAGGCGTCACCCAGGGCGTACGCCGCCTGCTCGGCCAGATCGGTGAGGACGACGCGCAGCAACTCGGCCTCGTCGGTGTCGAGCTGGGCGTTCAGGCGGGCCAACGTGTTCGTGCGGTCCATGGACGCGCAGCCTAGGCGCGTGACGGGCGCCGACGCCTGCCCTTTCGGTAGCCGAAGGCACCGGAGGCCGCGCTTATTAGCCCTCGTTCAGGCCGAACTCACGGCTCAATACTTTGCTCTTCCAATACGACTCGATCTGCTCGATCGTGCCGTCAGGGGTGTTTTCGTCGACCACTTCCAGCACCGACACCTGGTAGCGCCTCGGGCCGTCAGCGGCGGCCTTCTTGAGGCCGAGGTTGCCGCCGTGCCCACCGCCCACGTAGCTCATCCACCGTCCAAACAGACTCTCTGCACCCTTCGCGGAGCCGACGTACTGCTTGCCGTTGTCGAGATCCACTAGAAGGTAGACGCCCTTTACGCTGCGCAGCACTTGCTGCCAACCATTGGGCAGCGTTGGGATCTCGTCGACAGGGCGGACGAATTTGCGGAAACCCGGGAAGCGCGGCTCGTATTGGTGCGCGATCTCCAAGACAGGCTTCGCCTGTTTGTCGGCCCGCTGGACCCAGCTGCGCACTCCTAGACCCCAGTCGATCACCACCATGTCGGTGTAATCGGCCAGTCCTTGGGTGAGCGACAGGTCGTACCTGAAGTCACCCGAGACGTCGATGTTGAGCAGCGGATCGGTGGATCCAGGCGGGCATGTCCCGACCGCATCCACCCGGTAGAGGCCTACGAAGACGGTTTTGCCCACTTCGGTGACGATGAAGCTCGCCAACA
>JBAQXA010000705.1:0-1927 GCA_049299195.1 Nocardioides sp. | reverse complement strand
CGGGTGGGACCTTGCCGGCCGCGGTGACCTGGCCGGTGAACAGCCGGCCAAACTCGTGCGCCGCCTCGATCACCGCGCGGTAGCCGGCGACATTGGCCATCGAGCTGAGCACGTCCATCGATTGCGCGCGCGAGATGCGGGGGACGGCGTCCATCGCGAGTGCGGTGACTCCGGCGCCGGCGAGCCGCTCGACGAGTTCGGGGCTGCGGCCGGGAGCCATCAGCGAGACGACGGTGGTGCCCCGGCTGAGGCGCGCGATCTCGGCGGTCGTCGGAGCATTGACCTTGACCACGACATCGCTGTCCCACACCTCGGCGCTAGTGCCGAGGCGGATCTCGGCGTCGCGGTAGGCCGTGTCGGGCTGGTCGGCGGACGCTCCCGCACCGGCCTCGACCACGACGTCATAGCCGAGGTCGCGCAGTTGGCCGGCGGTCTTGGCGGTCGCGGCCACCAGTGTTTCGCCGACCTTGGCCTCGCGAGGGATTCCGATGCGCACGCGTCCTCCTTGTAGTCCCCGGCCTGGCTGGTAGTCCCGGTCTGGCAATCCCCGACTGCTTGCAGTCCCCGGGCTGGGTGGTGCCCGGTTCAGCTACTGCGGGCTAGGCGCTAATGCGACCCAGCCGACCCATAGAGCCGGTCGCCGGCGTCGCCGAGACCGGGCACGATGTAGCCCTTATCGTTCAGCTTTTCGTCTACGGCGGCAGTGACCACAGTCACAGGGACGTCAACTCCGACGAGGCCGGCCTCCAGGTTGGCCACCCCTTCGGGCGCGACCAAAAGGCAGATGCACGTGATGTCGTCTGCGCCGCGGTCGATCAGGAAGCGGATCGCGGCCGCCAGAGTGCCGCCCGTGGCCAGCATCGGGTCGAGCACGTAGCACTGCCGACCGGAGAGGTCGTCGGGCAACCGCTCGGCATACGTCGAGGCTTCGAGGGTCTCCTCGTTGCGCACCATCCCGAGGAAGCCCACCTCTGCGGTGGGGAGCAGCCGCATCATCCCCTCCAGCATGCCGAGCCCGGCGCGCAGGATCGGGACGACGAGGGGTGTGGGCATCGACAACCGCTGACCCGTCGTGGGGCCGACCGGCGTGTTGATCTCGACCGGGCCGACGCGCACCGAGCGGGTGGCTTCGTAGGCCAGGAGGGTGACGAGTTGGTCGGTCAGTCGCCGGAAGAGGGGGGAGTCGGTGTGCTCGTCGCGCAGCGAAGTGAGTTTGTGGGCGACCAGCGGGTGGTCGATGACCTGAATGTGCATGGCCGAACGATAGCCCGCTCGGCTGGCGCATGGTTGGCCGTAGGCCGCCGTCCGTGCCACGCTGGGGTCGTGGACCTCACGGCAGTCGACTTCGCGCTCGCCGCCTTTCGCGAGGAGGGCGTCTGGCAGTTGCAGGACGTCGTCCCCACGGCGCTGGCTTCGTCCACCGAACTCGCCGACGCGTTGCGGCGGCTCCCGGGTGACGGGGGCGCGCTCGGACTGGTCGCAGTCGATGAAGACTTCTTCTTGTTGGTCCGGGTCGCGGGGCCGCTGACCCGCATGCTGCTCTCCGACATCACGGCGGGTGATGAGTGGGAGTTGGCGCGCTCGGCGCTGGAGTTCCTGGGACTGCCGCACACCGAGCACGACGAGGACGAGGAGCAAGTGCCGGCCGGTGATCTCGACATCGTCGGCGACCTCGGCATGAACGCCATGGACATGGGCGTGCTGCTCGACGACTTCGACCTCTACCCCGACGAGATGCTCTCGGAGGTGGCGCGGCGGCTGGGTTTCGGGCCGCTGTTCGACGCTCGGGTCGGCCTGGCCTCTGCGTGATCGGCCCCCCGGTGATTGGCCCCCAGTGATCCGACCAGTGATCGGCCCGTATGACGACCCGATGCGCGCCGCGCTGAGCCTCGCGGTGCAGGCCGCCGAGCAGGGTGATGTCCCGGTC
>JBAQXA010000704.1:0-2329 GCA_049299195.1 Nocardioides sp. | reverse complement strand
CTACCAGGGCCAGCTTGAGCGCGTCTTTGTGGAGGTCAAGGAGCTCGATCGCTTCGTGCCCGAGGCCAGCCCGCCCATCACCGAGGACCAGCAGCTCCCGGAGAAGCTCGTCACCTCCGTGCCGGCCGCGGCGCTCGCCAAGATCGGCGATGCCTTTGTCAACGTGCCCGAGGGCTTCACGCCGCATCCGCGCGTCAAGCCGGTCATCGACCGTCGCCACGAGATGTCCCGCTCGGGCGACATCGACTGGGCCTTCGCCGAGCTCCTCGCCTTCGGCACGCTCGTCGAAGAAGGTCTCACCGTGCGCCTGTCCGGCCAGGATTCGCGTCGCGGCACCTTTACCCAGCGCCACTCGGTGCTCATCGACCGCCAGAACGGCTCGGAGTACACGCCGCTCAACGCCCTGGTCCCGGACGGCCCCGGCCGCTTCATGGTCTACGACTCGCCGCTCTCGGAGTACGCGGTCCTCGGCTTTGAATACGGCTACGCCATCGGCAACCCGGACGCCTTGGTGCTGTGGGAGGCGCAGTTCGGCGACTTCGTTAACGGCGCGCAGTCGATCATCGACGAGTTCATCAGCTCCGGCGAGGCCAAGTGGGGCCAGCGCAGCGACGTCGTCCTGTTGCTGCCGCACGGCCACGAAGGCCAGGGACCGGACCACACGTCGGGTCGCATCGAGCGCTTCCTGCAGCTGTGCGCCGAGGGCTCGATGACGGTCGCCCTGCCCTCCACCCCGGCCAGCTACTTCCACCTGCTGCGTCGCCATGTGCACGACGGCATCAGCCGCCCGCTCGTCGTCTTCACCCCGAAGTCGATGTTGCGCAACAAGGCCGCCGTCTCCCCGCTCGACGAGTTCACCGAGGGCAAGTTCCTCTCGGTGCTCGACGATCCGCGTTTCGCTGCGGCGGGCGCCACCGCGGACCGCTCGTCGGTGACCCGCGTCCTGCTGACCTCCGGCAAGCTCTACTACGAGCTCGCCGCCAAGCAGGCCAAGGAGAACCGCGACGACGTCGCGATTGTGCGCTTGGAGCAGCTCTACCCGGTGCCGCATCGTCGACTCGCTCGCACCCTGGAGCAGTACCCCAATGCGCGCGAGTTCTTCTGGGTTCAGGAAGAGCCGGCCAATCAGGGTCCGTGGCCCTTCCTGGGCCTCTGGCTCCCCGAACTCCTCCCCGAGCTGCTCAGCGACCTGCGACGCATCTCCCGTCGACCGATGTCCGCGCCGTCGTCCGGCTCGTCCAAGGTCCACGCGGTGGAGCAGGCGGAAATCGTGAACACTGCCTTTGGTCCGGGAGCGTGACCGGCTAGCAGCGTGACAAGCTAGGAGCTAGTCCACCAACGACGCCGCACCCGCGAGCGCAGGCAGGGAACCCACCAGGATTCCGTGCACCTGCTCGCGGGTGAGGTGTTTCTGGGTGATCCAGCGGACCATCACGTCCTCGACGAAGGCAGTCCAGCTCTGCACGGCCAGGGTGACCGCGGGCGTGGGCACAATCCCCAGGGCGGGCGCGTGCGCCAGGATGCGCTGCGTCATCTCCTCGCGGGTGCTGTCGGCCACCTTTCGCATCGCCGGATCGGCACTCAGCGTGCCGCGCAGCACGCCGAGGTAGTGCTCCTCGTTCTCGGCGACATAGTCGAGGTAGGCGCCCATCGCGGCGCTCAACATCTCGATGGGATTGTCGGCGTCATCCGGCGGCATGGTGCGCTCGAGCATCTGCTCGGCCTGCTCCTGCACCAGCGCGAGGTGAAACTCCTGCTTCGAGGCGAAGTAATGGAAGACAAGGGCCCGCGACACCCCAACGCGCTCGGCGACTGCCTCGATCGTCACCAGCTCCAGCGAGTGCTCGGCGGCCAGTTCCATGCCCGCATCAAGCAATTGCCGCCGGCGTTGCGCGGGGCTCAGTCGGGTGCGTCGCACGGCGCGGTCAGAAGCGGTCATGATCACACCCTAGAACACTATTGACTAATGCTCAATAACTATTGACTCGCGGTCAGTAATGCCCTACCGTTGCCATCATGACAACACACGATGTAGAGATTGCGATCATCGGCGCAGGCTTCTCCGGTCTGGGCATGGCTATCAAGGCCACCCAGAATGGCTTCGACGACTTCCTCGTCCTGGATCGTGGCGCCGACTTCGGTGGCACCTGGCGCGACAACACCTACCCCGGCGCCGCGTGCGACGTGCCCTCGCACCTGTACTCGTACTCGTTCGCGCAGAACCCGGGGTGGACGCGCTCCTACAGCCACCAGCCGGAAATCCACCGCTACATCAACTCCGTGGCCGACGAGTACAAGATCGGCGACAAGACCTGGTTCGGCACCGATG
>JBAQXA010000703.1:0-2014 GCA_049299195.1 Nocardioides sp. | reverse complement strand
CTGTTGCACCGACGCTACAAGTACATCGACCGGAAGTGGGATGCGGTCTTCTGGATCACCGCGGCCTTCGTCGTGGGTGCCGCGGCCGACATCACCAAGTTGCTGTTCGCCGGCGACTGGGACTTCTGGACCGACTGGAAGGATCGCCAATGGTGGCCGATGGTGACCCCGTTCGCCATCATCATCATCCCGTCGGCACTTCAATACATCCAGTGGCTGGCCTGGCGGTTCCCGACCGGCGCCATCTACACGGCTGTCTGCATGACCGCGGCGCACTGGGTTGGCCGCGTTGTCCAGTGGGATTGGTTCGGAGGGTTCCCACTGAACTTCGTGTGGCCGCTGTCCATGATCGCCGCGGCGGTCTGGCTCGACTGGGTGCTGCTGAAGACCAAGAGCTTCGTCCTGACCGGCCTGATTGGTTCCATGGGTTTCGCCATCATCTTCTGGATGGAGAACTACATGCTCATGGCGCCGTACCTGCAGCCGGTTGATTGGATGGGCCTGACGGTGACCGTCGCCGATGCCCAGGGTATGTCCATCATGCGTGGTCAGACTCCTGAGTACCTGCGTCTGATCGAGCGCGGTTCGCTGCGCACCTTCTTGGGTCAGACCCTGTACGTCGCGCTCGCCTTCGGCGGGACGCTGGCCATCGGCGGCTACTGGATCGGTCAATTCATCGCCCGGATGCTTGCCATCTGGCCGATCGGCCGCTTCATCACCCGGTTCTGAGAGGACGAGGACACAACAATGCGTAAAGCAGTTCGCAGGGTTAGTGCCCTGATTGCGGCGGCCATCATGGTCGCCCTCGCGCTCCCGGTTGCGCCGGCTGGCGCCCACGGCGAAGCGGCCCAAGAGGCCTGGCTCCGCATGGGCACGGTCGCGTTCTGGGACGTCAAGTTCGACAAGACCGAGATCAAGGTCAACGAAGAAGTCAAGATCACTGGCACCGCCAAGATCTTGGAGACCTGGCCCGAGCAGCTCGAAGACCCCAAGCTCGGCTACATCTCCGTGGTTTCCGCGGGTAGCCCGCTGGTGGTCAAGGAGCGTCTGGTCAATGGTGTTCCCGCCCCGCACTCGATCCTGATCGAGAAGGGCAAGATCTACCACTTCGAGCTGACCCTCGCCGGTCGTCTGACCAGCAAGTACAAGGGCTGGCACGTGCACCCGATCTTCGCCATTCACAAGGCGGGTTCGCTGCTCGGCCCCGGTCAGTACGTCAAGGTCACCGGCAACGATGGTGACTTCAAGAACGAGATCACCCTCAACGGCAAGACCAAGAAGGGTGAGGTCGTTGACCTCGAGACCATCGGTCTGGGCCCCGTGGTGCTGTTCAACATCATCTGGTTCGCCATCGGTATGGCCTGGATGATCTACTGGACCGTTCCCAAGCCGACGGTTACCCGTCTGCCGGTCTCGCTGGCGGTTCCGCTCAACAGTGACGGCGGCTATGCCGGTCTGATCACCAAGAAGGATCACCGCTTCTGCAACATCATCATGGCGCTGACTCTGGTCATCCTGATTGCTGGCATGGTCATCCAGACCAGCAACAACCCGGACCGGATTCCGCTTCAGGTGCTGCGGTTCAGCCCGCCGGCCGCGGCCACGGACGCCTCCTTCTCCGTCGCTGACGGCGTGAAGGCAACCTGGGCCGAGGACACGCTGACCATGACGTTGCAGGTCAACGTGACCAACAACGGTGAGGCTCCGGCCACGATCGAGGGCTTCTACACCAACGCCTTCAGCTTCGAGCCGGGCGCGGGTCTGACCGTCGATAGCGACACCATCAACCCGGGTGAGACGAAGTTGGTGACCATGCAGCTCCAGAACGACAAGTGGCGTACTGAGCGGCTGGTCCCCGATGCTGAGACTCGACCCCTGGTGACCGGTGTCATCCGCCTGTCGAGTGGTGGCATGGAGAACTTCACCACCGCGCAGGCCTTCTTGGAGCGCGCTAGCCTCCAGTAGTAGGCGCGACTACACTGAGTAGTCGAGTTCAAGGAACGGCGTGGGCGGC
>JBAQXA010000702.1:0-7176 GCA_049299195.1 Nocardioides sp. | reverse complement strand
GTGGAGCCCTGGTTTGTCGTCGTGCGGCACGGGCGGTGGTACCTGCTGGGCCGGCTCCTGCCCACGCTCGATCTCAGGGCCTACCGGGTGGACCGAGTCGAAGCCGTCACGGCCCTCGCGGGCAGGTTCGAGCCGCCCCGAGGCGTGGACCCCGTCGCACTGCTCGAGACCCACTTGGCCTCGGGATGGGCCTTCCCTGTTGTCACCGAGATCGACGCACCCGCCGAGGAGGTGGCGCGCTGGCTGCCCACGCATCTCGGCCGGCTCGAAGCTCAGGCGGACGGCACGACCCGGCTCGTCGGATCCACGAGTGAGCCGACGATGTATGCCCAGGGTCTCGCGGGGTGTCCCGCTCCCTTCCGCGTGCTTGCCGGCGACGAAGTCCGGGCGGCCCTCCTCGCTCTCGCCGAACGCCTCACCGCAGCGGGTCGCAAGTCCTAAGGCGCCCCATCGGCGGCGCGGACGGCATCCCAGGCGGCGAGGATGGCGGTGACGGTGGGCCCGACCTCCGCGTCATCGGTGGCACCGCCGCTCACCGAGAGGCGCATGATCTGCTGACCGCGCCAGGCGGAGGCGCCAGCCATGAGTACGCCGTCTTGCTGGATGCGGGCGATGGTGCGGAGGGTGAGTTCGTCGCTGTCGCCGAAGCGGACGGCCACTTGGTTGAGCTCTACGTCATTGAGGATCGCGACGCCGGGGGCCGCTGCGAGCCGCTCAGCAAGGGCGGCCGCAATGCGGCAATGGCGCTCGATCAGCTCGGCGACCCCGGATCGGCCGAGCGCGCGCAGCACGGCCCACGTGGCGAAGCCGCGGGCGCGCCGGGAGAGCTCGGGCACGTAGTGCGATGGGTCGCGCTCGTCGGCTTCGGCCTCCGGCAGGTAGGCCGCGGTGAAGCTCATCGCTTGGCGAAGGTGCGCCTCCTCGCGCACGATCGCCACTCCACAGTCATAGGGCACCTGCGGCCACTTGTGGGCGTCGGTCGCCCACGAGTCTGCGGCCTCCACGCCGGCCGCGAGGTGTGCCCGCTCCGGAGCGGCGCGCGCCCAGAGCCCGAAGGCGCCGTCCACATGAACCCAGGCTCCCGCGGCGTGGGCGATCGGAATCAACTGATCGAAGCGATCACACGCTCCGGTGTTGATCTGCCCGGCTTGCAAGATCACGACCGCGGGCTGCCGCTGGCCTGGCCCTTCGGCGAGAGCCGCCCGCAGCGCGTCCGGTGACATCCGTCCTTGGCTGTCGGTGGCCACGCGCGTGACGCGCTCACGGCCCAGCCCGAGCAACTGCAAGCCCAAGAACACCGTCGCGTGGGCGTCGGCGCCGATCAGCACCCTCAGCTCGGGTGCCCCAAAGAGTCCCTGCGCGGGCGCGTCCCACCCCACGCGGCGGAGTACCTCATCGCGGGCCGCGGCCAGGCACGTCAGGTTGGCCATCGTGGCGCCAGTGGCGAAGCCCACCGCGCTCGACTGCGGCAGTCCGAGGAGGTCCACGAGCCAACGGCCCGCCACCTCCTCGGCGGCGGAGGCTGCGGGGGAGGCATGGTGGTTGCCGGCGTTTTGGCCCCACGCCGCGGCCAGCCAGTCCGCTGCAACGCCCACGGGGTGGGAGGCGCCGATCACCCAGCCATAGAAGCGGGGGCCGACCGGCAGCATCAGTGCGCCATCGCTGAGCCGCTGCAGGTCGGCGACAACTTCGTGCGCGTCGACCGGCCCCTCGGGGAGGGGCGCGTCAAAGCGCTCTAAGGCCTCGCGGTAGCCGACCTGCGGCACGTGGGGGAGCAGGTGCGCGGCCTCGCGGTAGTCGGTGGCGGCCTTCGCCGTGTCGAGGAAGAGGCGACGTTGTTGCTCAGCCGACAGCCACTGGTGCATGGATCCTCCTCAGTGAGTGCGGGGCGTCGAGATCTCCACTATGTCGGCTGGTCAGGTTTGATGCGAGCGGGCTGCCGAGGCTGGACGCGCCTCAGCAGCGCCAGCGTGTGAGCAACTCGAACTCGGACCCTCGTTTGGTGAGCTCCCAATCAGCATCGTGAGCCTTGCGATGGTGGAAGCCGCAGAGCGGAAGGGCGTTGGCCAGGTCGGTCCTGCCGCCGCTGGCCCAAGGTTGTCGATGATGGTGGATTTCGCACCAGGCGAAGGGGCGTTCGCAGCCTGCGATGGCGCAGGTCTCGTGGAGTGTGGCCAAGACGCGCCGCTGAGCCCGGGTGAAGAGCCGCTGCTTGCGGCCGACATCGAGCGGTTGGGACTCACCGCCGAGGACGAGCGGGATCAGGCCGGCCTCGCAGGCCAGGCGGCGGGCCTCGCCGGCCGAGATACGGACGCCGGTGTCGAGGCGAGCGGCCTCGAGCCCGTGGGTGAGGGCATCGAGCGGCATCGTGACGATGATCTCGACCGAGGACGGGGCATGGGACGTCGTGGGGAGGTGCTCGATCAGCTCAAGGAAGCCTTGCCCCCGAATCTCACTCGACGACTGGGCTTGGGGGGTCGACGCGTCGATCACGGTCTCCCCGGCCGCGGTGCGGTTGTAGCGACGCGGCGAGGTCAGGCGCTCGAGGTAGGTGCGCAGGAGCGATGCGTGCAACTCCGGGATGCGGAACTTGCCGTCGACGGTGCCGTTGCCGTTGTCATAGAGCTCGAGCCACGCCTCGTTGCGGGCGCGGTGCTCGTCAAGGGTGAGCATGCGGTCTTCGTGCTGGTTGGCGAGGTCGACCGAGATCCCCTCAAACATCCGGCGGGCGACGTGGCGCAGGCGCTTGGCGTTGATTGGGCGGCCGCTCGGGTTGGCGAGCCCGGTGGCCTTGGCGACCACATACTCCTCGGCCTCGGCGATCTGCTCGGGAGTTGCGCCCCGGGGCGCGAGCTCACCCGCCCGCATGATGACCTTGGCCTGGTCGAGGCGCAGGCTGCCGGCCCTCAGCGCTGCCCACGTGGCGTCGTACTTCTCGGTCAACAGTCGGGCGTACATGAGGCCGCCGGAGAGCAGTTCACGCCGGTCACCGGTGAGTGCCGCAAGCCAGGCATCGGTGCTCGTGGCGGCGTCGCGGTCGGCGGCATCGCGCTGGTCGGCCTCGTGGTGCAGCGCGAGTCGAAGTGCGGCAACGCGGTTCTCGAGCTCGGCGACAAGAGTCACCGCCTCGGAGAGGTCAGTCGTGGTCATCCGGCCGGTCGGACAGCTCAAGGCCGCGGCAATCGCGGCGTGCGCGTCGGCCAGGCAGCCGGCGATGGCCGGTGTCGGGAGCGCGTGAACTGTCATGTCTCCACCGAACCAGGCACCACCGACATTTCGAGGGGGTTTGTCCAGCATGTGGATGGTTTCTAGAAGAAATTTTCGAAGAATTTCCCAGGCTGCCCGCCAAGCCTGTTGGCGCTCGCTGGCGCCGTGCTGGGCCGAGCGCCGGGACCGGTGGGCCGAATCGATTTCGGGGGTCGGTCGCGCGTCGGCTATCCTCGTGCAGTCCCGCCGAGCGGGGCAGGCGCCCGTAGCTCAACGGATAGAGCATCTGACTACGGATCAGAAGGTTTGGGGTTCGAATCCCTACGGGCGCGCAAAGTGATCAGTCGCGACAGCGGCGACTGTTAGAGCTCCTGGCCAGCGGCCGGGGGCTTTTTTGTGTGTTGCGCCCCTGAGCCCAGCGCTAGCGGGGTGGATTGGTGTTACCTGGTAGCACCAATCCACCCCACTGCGAGGTGATGAGGTGGATGGCCGTGGGCTCGTTGGTGGGGGCCTAGGTCGCGACTCAGCGGGGACCGATCACAATCCATTGGCGCACTGTCGGTGGCGTTGCTTAGGTTGGGCCAATGCCTGACGCCGACCTGCTCGCCCCTACGCAGGTCACCTCCCCCGCGAGCGACGTCGTGGCTGCGCGCACGCCGGTCGATTGGCGGCGCGTACGCCGCCCGGCAGCGGTGGCCTGTTTGGTGGGGAGCTTGGTCGCGGCGATCGCGGCATCGCTCGGCACCGTCATCGCTGGACGGCTCGTCGACGACACCTCGTGGCGCCTGGTGGTGCTGCTGGCCTACTGCCTGATCGGTGGGGCGGTTGTCGACACGATGGCCAAGACCGCCTGGTTCGTCGTGGTCGACCGAGCAGAGGGTGCGTTGCGGGCCGATTTGCTGGCCGCTGCGCTCGCGCAGCCGCTGGCGGAGCTCAATGAGCAGGCGGTCGGCGAGATCCTCGACCGCATCGACGACGACACCCACGAGGTCGGTCAGCTGTTGCGCTGGGCGGCCTGGATGGCGATGCGCACCGTGCTCTCCTCCATTCCGCTGTGGCTCGTGGCGGGCTTTACGTGGTGGCCAGCCTTCCTGCTGTTCCCGCTGACGGGTGCGTTCGCGGTCATGGTGGCGCTGCCGCTGCTGCCCGAAGTCTCTCGCCGCAAGGTGCTGGAAGAGATCGCCTGGACCGACCACGCCGCCGCGATGGAGGAGGGCATTGCCGCGCGCGACGATTTGCGCACCAACCTCGGCCAGGAGTTCGTGATGCGGCGGAGCGTTGCGCTCGCCGCCGAGATCTTGCGCCGACTCAAGGCCGTGCTTGTGGTCGAAGTCCGCATCACGCGACGTACCGGCGCGATGCTGCACGGCTTCCTCGCGGGCGTCGGCGTCGTCGGGGTGGCGCTGGTGACGGCCGACCGGTTGGACCCGGCCGGGCTCGTCACGCTCTTTTTGGTGACCGCAAGCTTCGTCGGCCAGGTTGATATGTTGGCCCGCCACCTCCCGGAGCTGCAGGCCGGCTTCGGCGCCGTGCTGCGGCTGCGCTCACTGCTCGCCTCGCCGGCCGAGCCCGTCGGCGGACGCAAGCTGCCGGCCGACTCCCTCGACGTCTCCTTCGAGAACCTCCACTTCGCCTACGAAGCCGGCACGTTCGCGTTGCGCGAGATCACCCTGCACGTGCCCGCCGGCCACACATGTGCGCTCGTCGGGCGCACGGGGTCGGGGAAGTCGACCCTCGCCGCGCTGCTGTCGCGTGCGGTCGAACCCGATCCCGGTCAGGTTCTCCTCGGCGGCATCGACGTGCTCGACCTCGACCTGGAGGCGCTGCGATCCACGGTCGGTGTGGTCACCCAACGCACCGAGATCCTCGCGGGCACCCTCGCGGAGAACATCACCCTCTTTGCGCCCCTGCCGCGCACTCACGTGCAAGCCGCCGTCGACCAACTCGGGCTGACCGACTGGGTTGCCGGGCTGCCCCTCGGGCTCGACACGCTCCTTGGCCCCGGGGGGACCAGCCTGTCGGCCGGGGAGGAACAACTCGTCGCCTTCGCCCGACTCCTCGTCCGCGACGTGCAGGTCGTGATCCTCGACGAAGCCACTGCTCGCATGGATCCGGTGACCGAAGCTCGCGTCGTACGCGCCGCCGATCAGCTGCTCACCGGGCGCACCGGCATCCTCGTCGCGCACCGGCTCTCGACCACCGAGCGCGCCGAATGGGTGGCTGTCCTCGACGCGGGGAGGGTCGTCCAGAAGGGTCCACGAGCCGAGCTGGCCGCGATGGAAGGGCCCTTCCGGCGGCTGCTCGACGCCTCCCGGGAAGTCGCCGACACCGACCCGGACGCGGCCGATGCCGCGGAGGCGACGACCCCGCTCCGCGACGAGGTCGACGGGCATGCCATCGGCACGGCCCGACGCATGACGACGCCTCCCGAGGGGCCTTCGCTGCGCGCGACGCCGAGTCTGGCGCGGAGCACGTTTCGGGCGATGACGACGAACCCCCGGTGGGGACTCGCGGGCATGTCCATGTTTTTGGTGTCGTCGGTCACCGGCGCCTTTGGTGCACTGACCGGGTGGCTCTGGGGCCACCTGATCACCAACCTGCAGGTCGGAGCGCAGCCGTGGCTGCTGCTCAGCGCGCTGGTGACCTGCCTCGTCCTCTCTCCGCTCGTGCTCTCGCAGGCGTTCTGGGTCTATCCGCGCTGGTGGGTCTCGGTGCAGCTCGGGGTGCGCACCATCGTCCTGTACGGCCAGACCAGGCCGCACCGCCTGCTGCGCACGCCCCCCGGCGAGGTCGTCGCTCGCGCCATGGACGCGGACCGGATCACGCGGTATGCCGACCGCTGGGTCGACTTCATCAACGGGATCCTCGTGGTCCTGCTCACCGCAACCCTCGCCGGCACCTGGCTGGCCGGTGCCGTCCTCCTGGCCGTGATGGTGGCCGCCGCAGCTGCCTCCGCCCTGGGTCGCCGGGTGGCTGGCCGGTCGGCCGCCGCCTCCTCGGCCGCTCGCGCCGGCTTCGGTCGCTCGCTGGTCTCAGCCCTCGATTCGGCTCGCACCGTCAAGCTCGCCGCAGCGACCCCCGACGTGCACGCTCACCTCAAGGCCGTCGACGGCGACCGGGTGGCCGCCGCCGTGCGCGAACACCGTGTGCAAGCGCTCCTCGACGGCGTCCCGGTGCTCGTCGTGCAGTGCGGGGTCGTCGCGGCCTGGTCGGGTTTCGCTTCCGGCCGCTGGGGCCTGGCCACGACGCTCTTGGTCGCCAACGCGGTGTGGGGCTTCGAGTGGTTCGGCCGGGTGACCGGGGCCGTCGTCACCGAGGCTCCCGGCGTGCGCGCGTGGCTTCGCGCCACCAGTGCGCTTTCGGGCGGCGGCGACCTCACCACCCTGCCTCCGGGCGTGGACCTCAAGACGGGCGTGGCCCCCGCGCCGGAGCCCGGGCCACGCGATCCGTTGCGCAGCTTCTCGATCCGTGATCTCACCGCGATCCACGACGACGGCACGGTCGGGGTGAGCGACGTCAGCTTCGACGTCGGCCCCGGCGAACTCGTGCTGCTGCTGGGCCAGGTGGGTTCGGGCAAGTCCAGCCTGCTCAGCGGCCTCGCCGGGCTCGTGCGCACCTCAGGTGAGCTCCGCTGGAACGGCCAGGTGATCACCGACCCCGAGACCGAGCTCCGACCGGGTCGGGTCGCGTGGGTCGCCCAGGTGCCGCGGGTGCTCTCTGGCACCTTCCGTGGCAACGTCGAGCTTGATCACCCCGATCGGGCGTGCGGGCCCGCACTCGCCACCGCACGGATGGAGCGGGATGTGACCGACGCCGGCGGGCCGGACGCGCTCGTGGGGCACCGCGGCGTACGACTGTCGGGTGGGCAGGTGCAGCGCCTGGCGCTCGCCCGCGCGCTGGCCACTCGGGCCGAAGTGTTGCTCGCCGACGATGTCTCCTCGGCGCTCGACGCGGCGACCGAGGTGGAGC
>JBAQXA010000701.1:0-4572 GCA_049299195.1 Nocardioides sp. | reverse complement strand
GGCGTGGCCGCTCGGACGCTGGCTGCGGACTGGGGTCGGCCACGGCCGATTGCGGAGTCGAGTCGGCTGCAGCCTCGGTGGCCCCGTCATCGGTTGCCGACGCCTCCCCTGCTGGGACCGCGGCGTCAGAGACCGCGGGCGCCGCGGCAGCGGACAGCCGTTGCTCGAGGCAGGCCACAAACTGACCCAGGAGTTTGTCCGAGACGTCTTGCATGACGCCCCGGCCGAACTGCGCCGGCTTGCCGGTGACGGCGAGGTCGGTGAGGACTTCGAGATCGGTCCCTGTCCCGTCGGATGACGCGGACGGCGACATCGTCACGGTCACCGTTGCTCCCGCCGTACCGTTGCCGCGCTTGTCCTTGCCCTTGGCCTCGACCACGAACTTCCGGGCGGCCTCGTCCTTCTCCACGAAGCTGCCCGACCCGTTGTAGACCAGCGCGATCGGCCCGAGTTTGACCTTCGCCGAGCCGGTGAAGGTGTCGCCAGAGACGTCGGTGACCTGGGCGCCGGGGAAGCACTGGGCTACCCCGGCGATGTCGTTGAAGTGGTCCCAGGTCACCTCGACCGGCGTCGGCACACTGAATCGGTGGCTCAGCTCCACGAGCGCTCCTCCTCCGAACCCGTCATCGACACCTCATCGCCCGGCAGCCTTCAGCACCGCACGCCGGGTCAGGACCCGGGCCAGGTGCTTGCGGTAGTCGGCCGCACCGTTGAGATCGCTCGGCGGGTTGGTGCCATCGGCCACGCCGGCCGTCGCCGCACCCACGGCCTCCTCGGTTGCCGGGGAGCCCGCCAGGTTGCCCTCGACCGAGCGCGCCCGCAAGGGCGTGGAGCCCATGTTGGTCAACCCGATCCGGGCTTCGGCGATCGTGTCGCCGTTCATCCGGACGGTGGCGGCGATGCCCACGATCGGCCACTGGTGCTTGATGCGCACGAACTTTTCATAGTGCGCGCCCCACCCGGTGTGCTTGGGGATGCGGATCTCGGTCAGCACCTCGTCTTCGCCGACGGCAGTCTCGAAGAGGTCGACAAAGAAGTCGTCGGCCGCCACGGTCCGGCTGCCTCCGGCACCTTCGATGACCAGCGTCGCTCCGAGCGCGAGGATCGGTGCGCCGAGGTCGCCCGCCGGATCGGCGTGCGCCAAGGCACCACCGAGCGTGCCGCGATGGCGGACCTGCGGGTCGGCGACCTGGGCCGCTGCCTTCGCCAGCACCGCGGCATGGGTCTTGACCAGGTCGCTGTTGACGACCTCGTCATGAGTGGTGAGGGCGCCGATCACGAGCACATCGCCGTCCTCGCGGATGCCGCTCAGCCCTTCGATCCGGCCGAGGTCGATCACCACCTCGGGAGCGTTGAGCCGCAACCGGAGGACCGGGAGCAGGCTCTGCCCTCCGGCCATCAGCTTGGCCTCGTCACCGTGCTCGGCTAGGGCGGCCAGCGCATCGGCGACCGTGGTGGGCGCCAGATAGTCGAACTTCGCGGGGATCACTGCGCTGCTCCTTCACTCGAACCACCGGATTGGATGGCGTTCCACACCCGCTCCGGAGTGCACGGCATCACGACGTCGTTGACGCCGAACTGTCGGATCGCATCCACGACGGCGTTGACCACCGCCGGGGTCGAGGCGATCGTGCCGGCCTCGCCGACTCCCTTGGTGCCCAGCGAGTTGCTGGTCGCCGGGCTCGTGGTGTGGGCGATGTCGAAGCTGATCGTGTCGGCGGCCGTCGGCAACAGATAGTCGACGAACGAGCCCGACACGAGCGTGCCGGAGTCGTCGAAGACCGCCTCTTCCCAGAGCGCTTGGGCGATGCCCTGCACCAAGCCACCGTGGACCTGGCCGGCGACGATCAGCGGGTTGATGATGTTGCCGATGTCGTCGACGCAGGTGTACTTGCGCATCTTCGCCTCGCCGGTCTCGGTGTCGATCTCCATCGCGCACAGGTGGGTGCCGTGCGGGAAGGAGAAGTTGACCGGGTCGTAGGTCGAGTCGGCGTCGAGCCCCGGCTCCATCCCCTCGGGGTAGTTGTGCGAGGCGAAGGTCGCCAAGGCCAACTCGGTCAGAGCCAGGCCCTTGTCGGTGCCGCGGACAGTGAGCCGACCGTTGCCGAACTCGATGTCGTCGACCGATGCCTCCAAGAGGTGCGCCGCGAGCGGCTTGGCCTTCTCGATCACCTTGTCGGCGGCTCGGACGAGTGCTTCACCGCCCACAACGAGGGAGCGAGACCCGTAGGTATCGAGCCCCTTGTGCGCCACCTGGGTGTCGCCGTGCAGGACTTCGACGTCCTCAAACGGTACGCCGAGCCGGTCGGCCACGATCTGGCTGAAGGCCGTCTCGTGCCCCTGGCCGTGAGCCGAGGCACCGGTGATGACCTCGACCTTGCCGGTGGCGAGCATCCGCACGCTGGCGTACTCCCAGCCGCCGGCTCCATAGTCGAGTGAGCCCAGCACCCGCGAGGGCGCCAACCCGCACATCTCGGTGAAGGTCGAGACGCCGATCCCGAGTTGGACCCGATCCTTGCGGGCGCGACGCTCCTGCTGCTCGGCGCGGAGGGCGTCATACCCGAAGATCTGCTTGGCCTTCTCGGTCGCGGCCTCGTAGTTGCCGGAGTCGTACTGCATGCCGCAGACGGTCGTGAACGGGAACTCCTCGTGCTTGATCCAGTTCTGCTCCCGGATCACCAGCGGATCGACGCCCACCTCGACGGCGAGTTCGTCCATGATCCGCTCGATGGCGAAGGTCGCCTCCGGCCGGCCGGCGCCGCGATAGGCATCGGTCCAGGTCTTGTTGGTGAGCACGGTCTGGCACGCGAAGCGGTAGGCCGGGAACTTGTAGATCGCGTTGAACATGAAGGCTCCGAGCACCGGCACCCCGCCACCGACGAGGGAGATGTGGGAGCCCATGTCGGCGAGCAGGTCGACCTTGAGTCCGGTGACCGTGCCGTCAGCCGTGGCGGCCAGCGTCAGCTTCTGCCACTGGTCGCGGCCGTGATGGGCGGCCATGAGGGACTCGCTGCGGGTCTCGGTGTACTTCACCGGCTTGCCGAGGCGGCGGGCCAGATCCCACACGATCCACTCTTCAGGAGTGGTCTGCAGCTTGCCTCCGAAGCCGCCGCCCACGTCGGGGGCGATGACCCGGATCTTGGACTCGGGCACCCCCGTCGTGGCGGCCAACGCGAACCGCAAGATGTGCGGGATCTGCGTGGCGCTCCACATGGTGATCTGCTCACCGGTCGGGTCGACTACCACGCTGCGCGGCTCCATGAAGGCCGGGATCAGGCGTTGCTGGCGATACTCGCGCTCGATGACGATGCCGCCGGCGCGGGCCGCCGCGATGGCCTCTTCGACGTCGCCACCGGTGCCGGCTTCGCTGGAGTCGAAGACCCAGTAGGCCGACTTGTTGGTGCCGAGATCGGGGTGCGCGAGCACGGTGTCGGCAGCGGCCTCCTTGAGGTCGAGCGCAGCCGGCAACTCGGCATACTCCACATCGACCAGTTCGGACGCGTCCCGCGCGGCAGCCGCGCTGCGGGCGACGACGACGGCGACGATCTCGCCGGCAAACGTGGCGCGGTCGATGGCAACCGGGGTGTGGGTCGGAGCGACCTGGTCCTTGGTGATCGGCCAGGCGTTGATGCACACGCCTTGGGTCGCCTCGAGGTCCTTGCCGGTGTAGACGCCGACGACGTTTTCGGCGGCCTTGGCGGCTGTGGTGTCGATCGAAGTGATGGTGGCGTGCGCGAATGGGCTGCGGACCATGGCGACGTGGAGCATCCCGTTGAGCTGGATGTTGTCGGTCCACCGGGTGCGGCCCGTGATCAGGCGCTGGTCCTCCTTGCGGCGGCGGTCCTTGCCAATCTCGCGCCCGACCTCAGCCGTGGTCTCTTCGGCGGTGGCGGTCATCCCTGGCCTCCTTGGTTGCCCGCGGCGTGGAGCACCGACTTCACGATGTTGTGATAGCCCGTGCAGCGGCAGAGGTTGCCTTCCAGGCCCTCGCGGACCTCCTGCTCCGACGGGTTGGGGTTCTCGGCGAGCAGGTCGATCGACTGCATGATCATGCCCGGCGTACAGAAGCCGCACTGGAGGCCGTGGCACTCGCGGAAGGCCTCCTGCACTGGGTGCAGTTGGCCGTCGTGCGCGAGCCCCTCGATCGTCGTGACCTCGCCGCCATCGGCCTGCACGGCGAGCACATTGCAGGACTTCACGCTGCGGCCGTTGAGGTGGACGGTGCAGGCGCCACAGTTGCTCGTATCGCAACCGATGACGGTGCCCGTCTTGCCGAGCTTCTCGCGCAGGTACTGCACCAGCAGCATCCGCGGTTCGACGTCGTCAGAGACCTTGTCTCCATCGACGGTCAGGCTGATCTTGGTCATGCAGACTCCTGAGGACAGGTGTGACGTGGGTCTCACCCCACTGGTTAGCCGCAGGCTAAGCCCCCAAGGTTGGCTCCCGGTTGGTGGGGAGCCGGGCGGTCGGATTCCCCGGTTGGCCGCGAAATTGCCCGGCTAGCAGGCAAAACTTCCCGGGCTAAGCGCCAGCTTTGCCTGCTCGGTGGGACAGATGGGGCAGGAGGTATGC
>JBAQXA010000700.1:0-2667 GCA_049299195.1 Nocardioides sp. | reverse complement strand
GACGCTCAATGCTTGCACGGTCGCATTGTCGCCGACGTCGGTCCCAGCGCGATATGGCCCCGGGAGAGACCGCTCGCGAGATGCGGCCCGGGAGCTACATCCAGGGGGCGGCTACTTGCTCGCTTTGCGCGCCCGGCTCGCGACCTTGTTGCGGTCGACCGCGTCGAGGATGACTTTGCGGATGCGCACGGTCTCAGGGGTGACCTCGACGCACTCGTCCTCGCGGCAGAACTCCAAGCACTGCTCCAGCGACAGCTTGCGCGGTGGGATCAGCTTCTCGAAGTTGTCCGAGGTGGAGGAGCGGATGTTGGTCTGCTGCTTCTCCTTGGTGATGTTGACGTCCATGTCGTCGGCGCGCGAGTTCTCCCCGACGATCATGCCCTCGTAGACCTCGGTCGTCGGCTCGACGAACATCACGCCGCGCTCTTGGAGGTTGGTCATCGCGTAGGACGACGCCTTGCCGGGGCGGTCGGCGACCAGCGAGCCGGACTGGCGCGAGCGGATCTCGCCGTTCCAGGGCTCGTAGCCCTCGGAGATGTGGTGCGCGATGCCGGTGCCGCGCGTCTCGGTCAGGAAGTCGGTGCGGAAGCCGATCAGCCCCCGTGCCGGCACGATGAACTCCATTCGCACCCAGCCGGTGCCGTGGTTGGTCATCGACTCCATCCGGCCCTTCCGGCCGGCGAGGAGTTCGGTGATCGTGCCGAGGAAGTCCTCGGGGGCATCGATGGTCAGGCGCTCCATCGGCTCGTGCAGTTTGCCGTTGACCTCGCGGGTCACGACCTGCGGCTTGCCGACGGTGAGCTCGTAGCCCTCCCGGCGCATCTGCTCAACCAGGATCGCGAGGGCGAGTTCGCCGCGGCCCTGCACCTCCCAGGCGTCGGGGCGCTCGGTCGGAAGGATGCGCAGCGAGACGTTGCCGACGAGTTCGGTGTCGAGCCGGTCCTTGACCAGCCGCGCGGTCACCTTGTGACCCTTGCCGCCCTTGCCGACCAGCGGGGAGGTGTTGGTGCCGATCGTCATCGAGATGGCCGGCTCGTCGACGTGGATGAGCGGCAAGGCGATCGGGTTCTCCGCATCGGCCAGGGTCTCGCCGATGGTGATGTCGGGGATGCCGGCCACGGCCACGATGTCGCCGGGCCCGGCGGACTCGCCGGGCTTGCGCTCGAGCCCCTCGGTGACCAGCAACTCGGTGACGCGGACGTTCTTGACACTGCCGTCGCGCTTCATCCACGCGACCGTCTGGCCCTTGCGCAGCGTGCCCTGGTGGATGCGTAGCAGCGCCAACCGACCGAGGAACGGCGAGGCGTCGAGGTTGGTGACGTGGGCTTGCAGCGGCGCGCCCTCGACGTAGGTCGGCGCGGGGATGGTCTCCAAGATCGTGCGGAACAGCGGCTCGAGGTCGGGGGAGTCGGGCTGGCCGCCGTCCTCGGGCTGCTCCAGGGAGGCCCGGCCGCTCTTGGCCGAGGCGTAGACGACCGGGAAGTCGAGCGCGTCTTGGGAGTGCTCGTCGTCGAGCAGGTCCATGAACAGCTCGTAGGTGTCGTCGACCACCTCACCGATCCGGGCGTCGCCTCGGTCAACCTTGTTGACGACTAGGACGACCGGCATGTCGGCGTTGAGCGCCTTGCGCAACACGAAACGGGTCTGCGGCAGCGGCCCCTCGGAGGCATCGACCAGCAGCACGATCCCGTCGACCATCGAGAGTCCGCGCTCAACCTCGCCGCCGAAGTCGGCGTGGCCGGGGGTGTCGATGATGTTGATCGTCACCGGGCCGCCGGCGACGTCGCGCGCGGACGGGCCGTCATACGACACGGCGGTGTTCTTCGCGAGGATCGTGATGCCCTTCTCGCGCTCCAGGTCACCCGAGTCCATGACGCGCTCGGCGACGCCCTCGGCCTGGTGTGCGGTGAAGGCGCCCGCCTGGTGGAGCATCGCGTCGACGAGGGTCGTTTTGCCGTGGTCGACGTGGGCGACGATGGCGACATTGCGCAGGTCGCGGCGGGCAGCGGACATGGGAAATCCTTTTGCAGAGTGTGGGTGATCGGCTCGAAGGAGCCAGAACGTCTCTCCAGTCTAGATCTGCGGGCCGGTTGACCCCGAATCCCTGCCCGGCGCCCGCGCTCCTCGGGGAGTTGGCGGTGAAACAGTCAGCAGCACCACGGCTTGTCACCAGCCGGTCGGGTCGGGCGCGTGTGGCAGGCTTCGGCGGGTGACGATCATCGCCGCAGCCGACGGATCCGCGCTCGGCAACCCGGGCCCGGCCGGATGGGCCTGGTATGTCGATGAGGAGCGGTGGGCGAGCGGCGGTTGGTCCCACGGCACCAACAACATGGGCGAGCTCACCGCGGTCCTTGACCTGCTGCGCCAGACCGCGGCGATCGATGAGGAACTCGTCGTCATCTGCGACTCGACCTACGCCATCAACTCCATCACCAAGTGGATGCCTAACTGGAAGCGCAAGGGCTGGCGCAAGGGCGACGGCCAGCCGGTGCAAAACCTCGACATCATGCAGGCTCTCGACGCGGCCATGACGCAGCGGCGTGAGGCCGGTCGCGCGGTGCGTTTCGAGTGGGTAAAGGGACACACCGGCCACGAACTCAACGAGGCGGCGGATCGGCTGGCCAACGCGGCCGCAGTGGCCTTCCGCGAAGGCGGCGAACCTGACCC
>JBAQXA010000699.1:0-7257 GCA_049299195.1 Nocardioides sp. | reverse complement strand
TCCGCACCCTGCCCGATGAGGTTGCCTCGGCCATGACAGACGCTGATCCGATCCGGCTGGCTTTCCAACGGCTCCAAGGTGCGATCGACACGCATACCCCGTGCGCGCCCCTCCGCGACGACCTGCTGGCCGAAGACGATGTCGCCTCGGCCTACGCGGTGCAGGAACTGCTCATCGGCAAGCGCCTGGCCGAAGGCGCGACGGTCGTCGGTCGCAAGATCGGGTTGACCTCGCCGGCCGTGCAGGAGTGGCTCGGAGTCGACACGCCCGACTTCGGCGTCCTGCTCGCCGACATGGGCTATGCCGAGTCCGACGTGGTCCCGATGAGCCGGCTGCTGCAGCCCCGGGCCGAGGCAGAGATCGCGTTCGTGTTGAGTGCCGATCTCACCGAGGGGCCGCTGGATGCGGCGGCCGTGCGCGAGGCGGTCGACTACGCCCAGGCGGCGATCGAGATCGTGGACTCGCGGGTCTCCAACTGGAATATCAAGCTCGCCGACACCGTGGCCGACAACGCCTCCTCGGGACTCTTTGTGCTGGGGGCCAACCGGCTCACTCTCGATGAGTTCGAGCCGGTCGAGGCCACCATGGAGATGACCTGCAATGGCGAGGTCGTCTCCACCGGCACCGGAGCAGCCTGCCTCGGAGACCCGCTCAACGCGCTGGCCTGGCTCGCCCAGAAGGCCCGCGAGTTCGGCGAGCCCCTCCGTGCGGGCCAGGTGATCCTGTCCGGCGCCCTCGGCCCGGTCCACCCCGTGCCGCCCGGAGCGGTCGTCACCGCGACCATCAGCGGGCTGGGCTCGGTCACGGCCACGTTCTCCGGTGCTCCGTCTGACGACGGCGCCGATTCAACCCAGGAAGGCTGAGCGCAATGGGCAAGACGAAGGTGGCCATCATCGGTTCCGGCAACATCGGGACCGATCTGATGATCAAGGTGCTGCGCATCTCCAAGACCCTCGAGATGGGTGCCATGGTCGGCATCGACCCGACCTCCGACGGGCTGGCTCGCGCCGCGCGCCTCGGCGTACCCATCACCCACGAGGGGATCGACGGGCTGATCGCGATGGACGGCTTCGACGACATCGCGATCGTGATGGACGCGACCTCCGCCGGCGCCCACCGTGCCAACGCGGCCAAGCTGGCGCCCTTCAACAAGAAGCTCATCGACCTCACTCCGGCGGCCATCGGCCCTTACGTCATCCCGGCGGTCAACCTCAACAACCATGAGGAGGCCGACAACATCAACATGGTCACCTGCGGCGGGCAGGCCACCATCCCGATCGTTTACGCCGTTTCGCGGATCACCACGGTGCCGTATGCCGAGATCGTCGCGTCGGTCGCGTCGAAGTCGGCAGGACCGGGGACCCGCGCCAATATCGACGAGTTCACCGAGACCACAGCGCGGGCGATCGAGGACGTCGGCGGCGCTTGGCGCGGCAAGGCGATCATCATCCTCAACCCCGCCGAGCCGCCGATGATCATGCGCGACACCGTGTTCACGCTGATCAACGACCCCGACGGCGACCTCCAGGGCGCGATCCGGGCATCGGTGGAGCAGATGGTCGAAGACGTCTCGCGCTACGTCCCCGGCTACCGCCTCAAGCAGGAGGTGCAGTTCACGCCGATCTCGCCCGAAGACCCGGTGCACACCCTCTTCGGCAAGGGCGCCGGCGAGATCCCGGTCTCCCACAAGGTGTCGGTCTTCTTGGAGGTCGAGGGCGCCGCCCATTACCTCCCGGCGTATGCCGGCAACCTCGACATCATGACCTCGGCCGCGATGCGTGTGGCGGAGCAGTTCGCGAGCAACCTCCCCGGTGGCCAATCCGACGATGCGCAGGAGATGTCCGCATGACCGAGCTCTATATCCAAGACGTCACCCTGCGCGATGGGATGCACGCCATCCGGCACCGCATCTCCACCGACAACGTCGTCAAGATCGTCGCCGCGCTCGACGCGGCCGGGGTCGATGCCATCGAGGTCGCCCACGGCGACGGCCTCGCCGGCGGCTCGCTCAACTACGGTCCCGGCTCGCACACCGACTGGGAGTGGATCGAGGCCGCGGGCTCGGTGCTCCAGCGGGCAACTCTGACCGCGCTGCTGGTGCCGGGCATCGGGACGATCGAGGAGCTCAAGCACGCCTACTCCCTCGGGGTCCGCTCGGTGCGCGTCGCCACCCACTGCACCGAAGCCGACGTTGCTGCCCAACACATCTCCACTGCCCGAGAGATCGGCATGGACGTGTCCGGCTTCTTGATGATGTCCCACATGAACGACCCCGCCAGCTTGGCCCAGCAGGCGAAGTTGATGGAGTCCTACGGCGCCCAATGCGTCTACGTCACCGACTCCGGCGGCCGACTCACCATGGACATGGTGCGCGACCGGATCCGTGCCTACCGCGACGTGCTCGATCCCAAGACCCAACTCGGCATCCACGCCCACGAAAACCTCTCCCTATCGGTGGCCAACTCCGTGGTCGCCGTCGAGGAAGGCGTCTACCGTGTCGACGCGTCGCTGGCCGGCCATGGCGCCGGGGCCGGCAACTGCCCGATCGAGCCGTTTATCGCCGTCGCCAACCTGCTCGGCTGGAACCACCGGTGTGATCTGTTCGCCTTGCAGGACGCGGCCGATGACCTGGTGCGCCCGCTCCAAGACCGGCCGGTCCGGGTGGACCGGGAGACCCTGACGCTGGGCTATGCCGGCTCCTACTCCTCCTTCCTCCGGCACGCCGAAGCCGCGGCCACGCAGTACGGCGTGGATGCCCGCGCGCTGCTCCTCGAGGTGGGTCGCCGCGGCCTGGTTGGCGGCCAGGAGGACATGATCGTCGACATCGCCCTCGACATTCTGCGGGAACGCGCCAGCTGATTTCTGCCACAGTTGCGCGTATGGAGGCATCGATCCCGCAACTGACACCCGCCAACGAGGACAACTTCAGCTACGGCGAACCCCTCACGGCAACCGAGCGCCAAGCCCTCTGGGCCGCCGTGCCCCACGATGTGATGTTGTGGCGCCGCCGCCGGTCCGACCACGGAGAGCTCTTCTCACTCCTGGCCTCAGTCACCTATCGCGACGAGGCCAATGCGCGGGCGATCACGGTGCCGAGCAACTTCGGCAGCTTCGCCACCGATCTCACGTCGGTCCCCAGTTGGTTTACCTGGCTGGTGCCCAAGTCCGGAACCCACCTCCCCGCCGCCCTGATCCACGATGGTCTGGTCGCTGATCCTTCGGGTCCGCCGAGCTACACCACCGAGCCGCCGGGTCCCCGGATCGATCGCATCGACGCCGATGTCGTCTTCCGCAACGCCATGCGGGACACCCACGTGGGCGTCGTACGGCGGTGGCTGGTGTGGTCGGCGGTGAGCACGCTGAGCCTGTGGAAGCGGGGTCGCTACGACTGGTCGACCGCGATGATCTGGCGCTACCGAGCGGCCATCCTGATCACGTTCGTGACAATCGGCTACCTCGGTGCTTGCGCCACCCTGGACCTTGCCGACTGGCACTGGCCGGGCTTCTGGGACCTCCCGTGGATGCGCGAAGGCAACATGGTGACCGAGACCGCCGGTGGGCTCGCGGGCGCCTTCGCGGTGCCCGTGTTCCTCACTCCGCTCTGGGGGCGCTATTGGCGGATCGCGATCATCGGAAGCCTCGCCATCGCCACGCTCTTCCACGCCACGGTGGTCGTGGGCGCCGTGGCGCTGGCCTACCAGGGCCTCGAGCGCTTCGCGAACCGCTGGCCGCAGGTTGCGCTGACCCTGCTGCTCGGACTGATCGTGGCCGGGGTCGCCTACTTCCTTGTGCTGCTGGCCCCCTGAGCGGCGCATTGATCAAGCGGGCGTGATCAACTGCACGCCCCGCATGGGGTGACGCGCGACCGACGGTCCGGGAACATGGCCGCATGCAGTTCGGACGCAGCTATGAAGAGTTCGAGGTCGGCGCGACCTACAAGCACTGGCCCGGCAAGACGGTGACCGAGTACGACGATCACCTGTTCTGCCTGCTCACCATGAACCACCACCCACTCCACCTAGACAGCCACTATGCGGAGGAGACCACCCAGTTCGGCAAGAACGTGGTGGTCGGCAACTACGTCTACTCGATCCTGCTCGGGATGTCGGTGCCCGACATCTCCGGGAAGGCGATCGCCAACCTGGAGATCGAATCGCTGCGCCACGTCGCGCCGACCTTCCACGGGGACACCCTCTATGGCGAGACGACCGTTCTCGCCAAGTGGGAGTCGACGTCGAAGGACGATCGCGGTGTCGTGCACGTCGAGACGATCGGCTACAACCAGGACGGCGTCGTGGTGTGCATCTTCCGACGCAAGGTGATGGTGCCCAAGGACAACTACTTGGCCGCCCGCGGCGGCGAGCAGCCTGGGCGACCGGTCCCACAGCCCAGCAAGCACTGGCCGGGGGAGTGACTCACCGGGCAGACTCTGCACGTGAGTGATGGCCCCGGGAGCAGCGCGAGCACCGAGCTCTGGTTGGTCCGCCACGGTGAGACCGAGTGGAGCCGTGCGCGGCGGCATACGTCCGTGACTGACCTGCCGCTGACCGCGGAAGGGACCAGCGTCGCCGAGCAGCTGCGCGAGCGGCTGGCAGGTGAAGCCTTCGAACGCGTGGTCACCAGCCCCCGGTTGCGCGCACGGGACACGGCCCGGCTGGCTGGGTTTCCCGAGGCCGAGGTGTGTGCAGAGCTCGTGGAGTGGGCCTATGGGAGCTACGAGGGCATCACGACGACCGACATCCGCCAGCAGGTCCCGGACTGGACGGTGTGGACCCATCCGATCCCCGGGGGAGAGACGGCCGGCGAGGTGGCCACGCGCATGGATCAGTTCCTTGCCGGCGTAGGCCCCGGACGCACCCTGGTGTTTGGCCACGGCCACGCGCTGCGGGCGCTGACCGCGCGCTGGCTCGGCCTCGATGTGAGCGCAGGGCGGCTCTTTCGGCTCGACACCGCCACCATCTCCACGCTCGGCTTCGAGCGTGAGCAACCCGTGATCTTGGCCTGGAACAGGTAGTCGCCATGTCTTTGCTGCCGCAATGCCCCCGGTGTGGTCTCCCGCTCGGCGTCGAGCGGGCGGTCGCTTGCCCCGACCACGCCAGCGTGCCTCCGTTGTGGCGCACCGACGGCGGTGGCTATGACGACTTCGTGGCCCACTTGGCCCGTGCCGGCTCGCTTCCGAGCCTGGCCCCCTTCCCGCTAGGCCCCGAGTGGGCGATTGCCGACTTCGGTGTGGTCGGTCACCAGGGTGCCCCGCGGGGCAGCTATGTCGCCTGCGGCGCCGTGACTGAGACCGACGGCCCGGTCGATGTGGTCGTCGTGGCCGAGGAGCCCGGCATCGGCCTGGGCGCCCGCATTGCGGGGCTGGGCGGGAGAGACGTCGGGGCTGACCTCCTGCGTGGTCCGGCGACGACCCGGCTCCAGGTTGACCGGCACACCGTGTCCATGTGGGCGCTCCCACCGGTGGAGCGACTCGGGCCGGACGCAGCGTCGGCGCTCGGCATCGGAGTGCTCGTCGGCGAAGCCGACGGTCGGTGGCTCTGGTTCATCACCCGACCGGCGACCGCGATCTTGATGCGCCCGGAGTGGTCGCTTGCCGACCTCGGTCAGATGGGCCCGGCGCTGCTGGACCTGTCTTTTGAGGGCATGCGCTGGTCTTGGTGAGCGCGGCGTCTCGCTGCCGTCGGCTCAGCGGCGGCCGAGTGAGGAGAACCGCTGCAGGGCGCCCGTCGGGATCGCCCGCGCGCCCCACGTGATCGCCTTGTAGCGCTTCGAGGGCACCGACAACGACTTCCCGGCCTCGAAGTCGGCGAGTGCAGCCTGCACCAAGGGGGCGGCCTCCAACCACAAGTAGTCCGGGGCCGAGGAGCGCGAAACGCCCATCCGGCCGTGAAACTCGGTGCGCACGAACCCGGGGCAGAGCGCCATCACGTGCACGCCGCGGTCGGCATACTCCGCAGCGGCCCAGCGCGAGAAGCTGTTGACCCACGCCTTCGCCGCCGAGTAGGTGCCTCGGGGGAGAAACGCCGCCACGCTCGACACGTTGATGATGCCGCCGCGCCCGCGGCTACTCATGGTCGCCAAAGCAGCGTGCGAGAGCCGCATCACGGCCACGACCAAGACGTCCAACATGGCCTGTTCGTCGGCGACGTCGTTGACCACGAACGGCTTCTTCAAACCAAAGCCGGCGTTGTTGATCAGCAGGTCGATCGGGCGCTGGGGGTCACTGAGGCGCTCGGCGACGCGGTCGACCGCCGCACGGTCGCTCAGGTCGGCGGCCAGGACCTCGGCGGTGACGGCGAACCGGCTGGCTAGATCGTCGGCGACCTGGTGAAGCCGGGCCTCGTCCCGAGCGACGAGCACGAGATCGTGGCCCCGCGCTGCGAGTTCCTCGGCAAACGCGTGTCCGATTCCCGCCGTGGCACCGGTGATCATGGCCGCCCCGAGCCCGCGAACTGGCGGGCGGGGGCTGCGGGGGTCTTGATGGGGTGCGTTGCCGGTAGGGGTGGCCATGGGATGAGCCAACCTCGCCCCCGCTCTCGGGGCAAGTCCCGATACCGATCGACGGGCGCCGCTCGGGCATGATGAGAGCGATGAGCATCGTCCTCGCGATCGCCAACCAGAAGGGCGGCGTTGCCAAGACCACCACGGTCGCCTCGTTGGGGGCGGCCTTAGTCGAGCTCGGCCACCGGGTGCTCCTGGTCGACCTCGACCCGCAGGCGTGTTTGACCTTCTCCCTCGGGTTCGATCCCGAAGACCTCACCCTCTCGATCCACGACTGCCTCACCCGCGGCGTCGGCCCCGAGGACGCGTTGTTGTCCTGCGCGGACGGCATGGACCTGCTGCCGGCCACGATCGATCTAGCCCGGGCCGAAGCCGACCTGCTCACCCGCACCGGCCGCGAGCAGGCGGTGCGCGTCGTGCTGCAGGATCTCCTGGCCGATCACGCCTATGACTGGGTCTTGCTGGACTGCCCCCCATCGCTGGGAGTGCTCACGGTGGCAGCGCTCACCGCCGCCGACGGCGTCCTGATCCCGCTCCAGTGCGAGACGCTCGCCCATCGTGGGGTGGGTCAACTACTCGACACCGTCCACGACGTCCGCCGCTACACCAACAAGGCGCTGGAGGTCTGGGGCGTGCTCCCCACGCTGTATGACGGCCGCGCGACGCACGCCCGCCGGGTCGTCGAGACCATTGCCGACACCTATGAGTTGCGGGTCTTTGAGCCACCGATCCCAAAGACGATCCGGTTCGCCGAGG
>JBAQXA010000698.1:0-5907 GCA_049299195.1 Nocardioides sp. | reverse complement strand
AGCCCAAGAAGAGTCGGGACAAGATCGAGGCGGCGCTCGACGAGCCGACCACCAAGACGTCGTCACGATCCCAGGTGAGCCGGTCGATGGCGGCTCCCCACGACCGGCCGGACGCGATCACCGTCTCCACGTTGTCGGGCAACACTCCTGCCGCACCCAACTCCACCAGAGCCTGCTGCTGAGAAGCAGCGGCCTGCTCGGTCCACCTCTCGAGCAACGAGTCCTCGGTGCGCACCGACACCTCCGGTGGATACATGGTCCGCCCGCGCACGGCGAAGGTCGCGATCCGCAAGGAAGCGCCGACCTCCTGACAGATCTCGGCGGTCCGGGCCAGCGTGCTTCCGGAGACATCATCGCCGCGGAAGGCGCACGTGGCCCGGCGTACCTTGCCGTGATCGCTCGCCAGGTAACCCCGCGTCGCGAGGGCAACCGGCACCGGCGAGGAGTGCAACAGACGGTCGGCCGTGGAACTGATGTGCACGTGTCCATAGCCGCCGTCGTGACCCGAGCCGATGACAATCATCGCGGCCCCGAACTCCTCGGCAGCACCGACGAGACCGGCGGGAACCGAGCGGCCTGGCACCCAGACCGCCCGACTCGGGATGTCGCCACAGTGATCGGCTAACAGCCCTTCGGCCGCCGCGACGGCTTGAGCCCCGCGCTCCGCGGCCCAGCGCTCAAACTCGCGGTCGGTGTGCCCGGCGACCGGAGTGGGCCAGGTCGCCGGGACAACGGAAACGACGAGCAGGTCCTGGTTGGCAGATCGGGCCAGGGTGGCCCCCAACTCGATTGCGGTCTGGTCGTCACGGTCCGGATTGAACCCCACCAGGAGCGTCATCGGTCAGGCACCCACCGTCGCATCGGGCGCATTGAGCCGCGACTTGTGCCGGGCGTAGAAGAACCAGTACGCCATCACGACGGCCAGCCAGATCCCGAAGATGATCCACGTGATCGCCGCAAGCCCCCAGAGCACGTAGGCACAGGCCACGACGGTCAGGATCGGGGTGACCGGATAGCCGGGCACCTTGAACGGGCGTTCGAGGTCAGGCATGCTCCGGCGCAGCACGATGATGCCGATCGCCACGATCGAGAAGGCCACCAGCGTGCCGATCGAGACGGTGTCCCACAGGTAGTCCGACGGCACGAAGCCCGCAATGGCGGCCACGACGACACAGACCACGATCGTGTTGAAGGTGGGGGTGAGCGTGCGCGGGTTCACCTCGGCGAACTTCTCGGGCAGGATCTTGTCGCGCCCCATGGCGAACAGGATTCGGGTCTGGCCGTAGAGGCTGACCAGGGTGACCGAGAAGATCGAGATCACCGCTCCGGCGGCCAGCACCGTGCCCGGGATGACGGAGCCCGTGATGTTTTCCATGATCACCGAGAGACCCGCGCTCTGCTGCTCCTCAGAGGAGAACTCCGACAACGGCTGCGAGCCGACGCCGGCGAAGGCGACGAGCAGGTAGACCGCGGTGACGATGATCAGTGCCCCGATGATCGCGCGCGGCAGCGCATGCTGGGGATCCTTGACCTCCTCACCGGCCGTCGCGACAGCGTCGAGGCCGATGAAGGAGAAGAAGATTGTGCCTGCGGCCGCGCTGATGCCCGCGGCGCCGGAGGCCCAGAAGTTCTCGAACCGGTCACCCTGGAAGGCGGTGAAGCCGATGACGACGAACAACACCAAGACCCCGAGCTTGATCAACACCATGATCGTGTTGACGCGGGCGGACTCGCTGGCTCCGCGGAGCAACAGCAGCGTGCACAGAACGACCAGCACCACGGCCGGCAGGTTGATGATCCCGCTGGTCCCGCCGTCGACCGAGATCGGTGAGTAGGAGAGCGAGTCGGGGATCTGGACTCCCAGAGTCTTGTCCAACAGCTCATTGAAGTAGCCACTCCAGCCGACCGCGACGGCCGCGCCCGCAACGCCGTACTCCAGCAAGACACAGGCTGCGATGAGCATCGCAATGCCCTCACCGAGGGAGTGATAGCTGTAGGAGAAGGTCGAGCCGCTCACCGGGATGGCGCTGGCCATCTCGGCGTAGCAGAGGGCCGACAGACCAGCCGCGAGACCGGCGATGAGGAACGAGACCACGACGGCGGGGCCCGCGTCGGGGACCGACTCCGGAAGCACAAAGAAGATGCCCGTGCCGACGGTTGCGCCGACGCCAAACATCATCAAGGCGAAGGAGCTGAGACTGCGCTCTAGCTCCGGGCCTTCATGGCTTCCTTCGAGATCTAGCGGCTTCTTTCGGGTGAGCTGCTGCCCGAGACTCATGCTCATAAACCCTCCTTGGTGAGTGAAGATTTCGCACCCTAGTGGAATCCAATGGGCTATGCGATGGGTGTCCACGATTTGCTAGCGCGACGGGCGCAGGGGGAATCAGCCCTCCGCGGCCGGATCGACGAGCGCATCGACCGCCTCGGCGAGGTCGGCGCGAGCGACCGGAAGGCGCAGGGTGCGGGTCAGCCAATCGCCCTCCCGGCGCCATTGCTGCAGCGCCCCCGGCGAGCCCTCGCCCGCCACGAGCGTCGGCGAGGGACCGGAGTTGTCGACCACGAGATCGGCCATAGTGAGCGGGTCGCACGCGGCGCGATAGATCGCCTGGGCGTCGAGATAGCGCCGTTGATCGGGGTGCCCCAGATCGTCCGGACTCCCGTCGCGCACCGCCATCCGGGAGATGCGCGTCTGGTCGTCGAGGGCGACATACACCACGAGGTCCCAGGCATTGGCGAGCTCACCGCGCTGCGCAAACAAGCCATCGACGAGCAGCACCCCGGCCTCAGGCACTGGGTCACAGTCGGCCCCGAAGTATTCATCGGTGGCAACGTCGTGCCAGCGTCGCCGGTATGCCGCGCCGGCACCCGCGAGCCACGGGTCGAGCAACTCTCGCCGGGCGGCCCGGTAGTCGAAGTGTCGTGCCCACACGGTCTCGCCGGTGCGCCCGAATCGATGCCGGAACTCCTGGGGATGGTGGAAGTCGTCGAGGCTCGCGCGCACCACCCGACGCCCCCGCCCAGCCAGATGGGTGGCTAACGAGTCGGCCAGCGTGGTCTTGCCGGCGCCATCGGCGCCGTCGACCGCGACGAGCAGCGGTCGGTGCGGCGGCGCGGGCAACATGGCCTCGATCGCCGCAAACACCTCGTCACCGGACACCACCGTCACATCTTCGTGCATGCGTGGCGACATAGCCGGTGGCGGGCCCGCCGAGGGCGGCATACCGATGCCAGGGCAGCCGACCCCACGAACCACACCCTCCGACAGCCATAAGCGCACGTAGCGAACGCTTATGGCTGTCGAAGCGGCCTCACAGCAGCCACAAGCGTGCGTGGCGAACGCTTGTGGCTGCTCAGGGCCGCCGCCGGTGCCGAGCTTGCCCGGGCCAAGCTCGTCCGGCCAGGCGAACTCAGGCCATCGGGATGCGTACGCCGCGCTCGGCGGCGACCTCCGTGGCCCGGTCGTAGCCGGCGTCGACGTGCCGGATGACACCCATGCCGGGGTCGTTGGTCAGGACGCGCTCGATCTTGGCCGCGGCGAGCTCGGTGCCGTCGGCGACGCAGACCTGCCCCGCGTGCAGCGAGCGGCCGATGCCGACCCCGCCACCGTGGTGGAAGGAGACCCAGGTGGCCCCCGATGCCGTGTTGACCAGGGCGTTGAGGATCGCCCAGTCGGCGATCGCGTCGGAGCCGTCGAGCATGCCTTCGGTCTCGCGATAGGGCGAGGCCACCGAGCCGCAGTCGAGGTGGTCGCGGCCGATGACGATCGGCGCGGACAACTCACCCGAGGCCACCATCTCGTTGAACTTGAGTCCGGCCAGGTGCCGCTCGCCATACCCCAGCCAGCAGATCCGCGCGGGCAGCCCCTGGAACTCCACCCGCTCGGCGGCCATCGTCAGCCAGCGGTGCAGGCGGGCGTTGTCGGGGAAGAGCTCCATGATCGCCCGGTCGGTCGCCGCGATGTCGGCCGGATCGCCCGAGAGAGCCGCCCAGCGGAAGGGTCCCTTGCCCTCACAAAACAGCGGCCGGATGTATGCCGGCACGAAGCCGGGGAACTCAAAGGCGCGGTCATAGCCGCCCTTGCGTGCCTCGTCGCGGATCGAGTTGCCGTAGTCGAAGACCTCGGCGCCCTGGTCCTGGAACTCCACCATCGCCCGCACGTGGGCGGCCATCGACTCCTGCGCGCGCTTGGTGAAGCCGACCGGGTCCTCTTCGCGCTCGCGCGCCCAGTCCTCCACGGGCACTCCGGCCGGCAGGTAGAACAGCGGGTCGTGCGCGGAGGTCTGGTCGGTGACGATGTCGATCGGCGCGTCCATCTCGAGCAGTTCCGGCAGCATGAGCGCCGCGTTGCCGAGCACCCCGATGGAGAGCCCGCGACGCTCGTCGCGCGCCTCGACCGCCATGCGCACCGCCTCGGCGAGCGAAGGCGCCTGCACGTCGAGATAGCGGGTCTCCAGGCGGCGATCGATGCGGTGCTGGTCGCAGTCGATGCAGATCGCGACGCCGTCGTTCATCGTCACGGCAAGCGGTTGGGCGCCACCCATGCCACCCAAGCCGGCGGTCACGGTGATCGTGCCGGCCAGGGTGCCGTCAGCGACGAGACCCGACCGCAGCACCTTGCCGCTCGCGTGGAGCTTGTCGGCCACGGCGGCGAAGGTCTCAAACGTGCCCTGGAGGATCCCCTGCGTGCCGATGTAGATCCACGATCCGGCGGTCATCTGCCCATACATGAGCAGCCCGAGCTCCTCCAGCCGCCGGAACTCCTCCCAGTTGGCCCAGTCGCCCACCAGGTTGGAGTTGGCGATCAGCACCCGCGGCGCCCACTCATTGGTGCGGAAGACACCCACCGGCTTGCCGGAGGCCACGAGCATCGTCTCGTCGTCGCCGAGCGTGCGCAGCGTCTCCAGCAGGGCGTCGTACGCCGGCCAACTGCGCGCCGCCTTACCGGTGCCGCCGTAGACCACGAGGTCTTCGGGCCGCTCGGCATTGGCCGGGTCGAGGTTGTTCATCAGCATCCGCAGCGGCGCTTCGGTTTGCCACGATCCACACGACAGCTCGGTGCCGGTGGGGGCGTGGATCGGGAGGCGGGGGTTGGTCATCGGAGGCTCCTATCGCGGGTGGATACAGTCGAGAAATGCGGGAGATCACGCTCATGCGGTCGGCTGACGACAAGCGCCGCTATGACCTGGAGGGGCTTGGGTGGCTCCAAGGCGGCTCCTGGCTCAAGCTCAGCGCGGAGGCATCGACGCCGAGCGGCGGCTGGTCGTTTGAGGCCAAGGGCTGGTCCGGCGGCCGAGCCGAGGCGACCTCGAGTCGGAGCGGCACCGTCGAAGGGCGCTACGAGCGCACGTCGGCGTGGTCGCATCGCGGCGTGATCACGTGGTTTGGCCAGTCCTACGACTTCGTCAAGACCAGCACGTGGCGCTACCGCTTTCAGCTCCTGCAAGACGAGGTGACGCTGCTGGAGATCGAAGCCAACTTCTCCCAGAAGAAGCCTGCCGTGGCGCGCTTGGAGGAGGGCGCCGACATCGACCCGGGCCTGGTCTTCTTTGCGGTGTGGCTGACTCGACTCTTTGTGGCCCAAGACAGCGCAGCCACCTGAGCGGCTCACTCCAGCGCTCCGATTTCGGCGACGACCGCGCGCAGGAGGGCGCCGTCGACGATCAGGTCAACGCAGGTCTCGATCTCCGGGCTCAGGAAGCGGTCCGGCCCGGGACCACCCACGCCCGCGTCGCGGAGGGCCCGCACGGCCGCACCGGTCGCGGGGGAGGGTTGCAGCGGCGTACGCAGGTCGAGAGCGCGGGCTGCGGTCAGCACCTCGATCGCCAGCACGCGGGTGAGGCCGTCGAGCGCGCGGCGCAGCTTGCGCGCGGCCGCCCACCCCATCGACACGTGGTCCTCCTGCATGGC
>JBAQXA010000697.1:0-2270 GCA_049299195.1 Nocardioides sp. | reverse complement strand
AGAGTGGGGCGGGGGTGGCGAGGCGTCAGCCCGCCGCCCGCTCGCCGCGCTCGGCGGCCGCAACGATCTTGACGATCCGCGTGGTCCGGGTCTCGGGACGTTTGGCAGTCAGGACCCACGCGATCGCGGCCTTGATCGAAGAGGGCGGAAACGCGGCCCAGTGTTGCGCCGCGGCAGCATTGGCATCGAGCGCGGCCGCGAGATCAGGGGGTACGACGCCATCCTCGGCGTCGTCGAGCAGTGACCAGTTGCCGTTGCGCTTGGCGGCTTCGACGGCCGAGCGACCGGCGGGTTCAAGGAGGCCGGCCGCTTCCAGGCGAGCAATGCGCTCCTTGTTGGGCCGCGTCCAGAGGCTCTGTGGGCGGCGCGGTGCAAACCACATCATCGACAGCTCTTCGTCAATGCCCTTGACGGTTGAGTCGACCCAGCCAAATCGGAGCGCCGTGATCACAGACTGCTCATAGCCGACCGACTTGGCGGCCTCGCGGCGCGCGGTCACCAGCCACACGCCGTACCCGCGTTGGTGGTGTTGGGTCAGCCAGTTGCTCCACTCGTCGGGGGAGTGGGGCTCGAAGCGCTCAGCGTCGGATTGGCCGGTCACGGGGGCATCGTGCCGCAGCCCACGTGAGGAAACTAGTGGCGGCCGAACCGCCGCGTTGGCACAGTGTCGCCCGTGAGCCCCTATCCATTGCGGACCGAGCGCTTGGTGCTGCGCATCATGCAGAGCGCTGATCTGCCGGTCTTCGTCGCGTATCGCAACGACCCGGAGCTGGCCAAATACCAGTTGTGGGACCTGCCCTACACCGAGGACGCTGCGGCCTTCGTTCGCGATCAGGACGGTTGGACCGATCTGCAGGTGGGCGGTTGGACGCAGATCGCGGTCGAACGCGACGGGACCCAGATCGGCGATGTCTGCTGTCACGTGGATGAGACCGGCTCGCTGGCACAGGTTGGGTTCACGCTCACCCGGGAGGCGTGGGGCCATGGCTACGCGAGCGAGGCTGCGCTGGCGCTTGTCACGGACTTGGTGGACCGTATCGGTGTGGTGCGGCTGATGGCCGAACTCGACCCGGCCAACGTGGCGTCCCAGCGGGTGCTCGAATCGATCGGGCTGGTCCACGAGAGCGATGCCAAGCGGGCCTACCTCTGGCGAGGGGAGTGGACCGACAACATGACCTACGCGATCACCGCGGACGAGTGGCGCGCTTGGCGTGACCGCCCGACCGGGCCGCCCGCCGAGGTGGAACTCGTGGAGATCACGGCTGAGGACCAGCGTGGCTGGCGCAACCTGGAGACGCATTGGTCGCAGCGCCGCTTGGTCTCGCCCGTTTTCGTCTCCTACGGCGACGCACTGTTCCCGCCCGCACCCGACGGTGAGCGGCTGCGTCCGGTGCTTCGCGGCATACTCGCCGATGGGCAGAGGGCCGGCTTCGTGATGTACGCCGAACCCACCGCGGCCGAGCCGACGCCCTACCTCTGGCGGTTCCTGGTCGATCGCCGCTTCCAGGGACGCGGCATCGGCGCCCGGGCGCTTCAGCTCCTCATGGACCAGTGGCGGTCCGAGGGCCATCAGTCCGTGCTGCTGAGTTTTGGCGACGGCCCGGGCAGCCCGCGTGGCTTCTACGAGCGCCTAGGCGCCGTTCCGACAGGGGACATGGACGAGGACGAGATCGTCGCGCGCATCACCCTCTGAGGGTGGTCATGACTTCCCGTTGGGAGATGATGAACCGGAAGTAGTGCCTTGCGCTGCCGTAAGGAGGTGCTGGATGAGCATCGGGACAATGACGAGCAAGGGACAGATCACCGTTCCGAAGGACGTGCGACTTGCTCTGGGTCTGAGCGCGGGCAGCAGAGTGATCTTCACTCGCAACGCCGAGGGGGATTACGTCATTCGGGCCACTGAGAGAGCGGCCGCCGAACTTGCCGGCGCCTTGAAGTTCTCGGGATCACCGCTCAGCCTGAGCGACATGGAGGATGCCGTCACATCGGGGGCCCTGGAGTCGTGATCGGTCTCGAAACCAACGCGGTGGTTTGTCACCTCGTGCAGGAGGATCCCAAACAGTCGAAAGCGGCCAATCAAGCTTTCAGCAAGTTGACGCCCGGGGATCCCGGACTGCTGACCACAATCGTCCTGGTCGAGACCTACTGGGTACTGAGCCGCGGCTACAAGTTCCCGATCGAGAGTGTGGTCACAACGCTGGAACAACTGATTGATTCAGCCGATATCAAGATCCAGGATGAACACCACGTGCGCAGAGCACTCGCCGAGG
>JBAQXA010000696.1:0-14947 GCA_049299195.1 Nocardioides sp. | reverse complement strand
CCGCGGAGGAGAAGTTCCGCCATGACGGCGGGATCGCGGAGTTCGTCGAGTTCCTGGCCACCGGCGAGCCCGTCACCGACGTGATCCGGCTCCAGGGCTCCGACACGTTCACCGAGACGGTGCCGCTGCTGGACGCGAAGGGTCACATGACCCCGCAGGAGGTCGAGCGCGAGCTTTGCGTCGACGTGGCCGCACGGTGGGGGACCGACTACGACACGCATGTGAAGTCGTTCGTCAACGTGATCGCCACCCCCAAGGGCGGGACCCACGTCAGCGGCTTCGAGCAGGCGCTGACCAAGACCTTCAACGAGTCGATGCGCACCGCCAAGGCGCTCAAAGCCGGCGACGACAACGTCATCAAGGACGACATTCTCGAAGGGCTCACCGCGGTGGTGACGGTGCGGTTGGCCGAGCCTCAGTTTGAGGGTCAAACCAAGGAGATCCTCGGCACGCCGGCCGCCCGCACCGTGGTGGCGCGCGTGGTCGCCGGCGAGCTGCGCGGCTTCCTGGGCTCCACCAAGCGGGCTGAGCGAGCCCAAGCGCGCCTGCTCATGGAGAAGGTTGCGGCGGCAGCGAAGACGCGCATCGCGGCCCGGCAGCACAAGGAGACCCAGCGCCGCAAGAACGCGTTGGAGTCTTCGGCGCTGCCCGCCAAGCTGTCCGATTGCCGCTCGGCGGACAACGACCGCACCGAGTTGTTCATCGTGGAGGGTGACTCCGCGCTCGGCACCGCCAAGAACGCCCGCAACTCCGAGTTTCAGGCGCTGCTCCCCATCCGCGGCAAGATCCTCAACGTGCAGAAGGCCTCGGTCGGCGACATGCTCAAGAACGCCGAGTGCGCCTCGATCATCCAGGTGGTCGGTGCGGGCTCAGGGCGCACCTTTGAACTCGATGCCGCTCGCTATGGGCGGATCATCTTCATGGCCGATGCCGACTCCGACGGTGCCCACATCCGCTGCCTCTTGGCGACGTTGTTCTTCAAGTACATGCGCGAACTGATCGAGGCCGGGCGGGTCTACACCGCGGTGCCCCCGCTCCACCGGATCGAGTTGGTCAACCCCCGCAAGGGCCCGGACGGCAAGGCGGAGAAGTACATCTACACCTACTCCGATGACGAGTTGCACCGGAAGCTGGCGGAGCTGCTTCGGCGCAACATCAAGTTCAAGGAGCCGCCGCAGCGCTACAAGGGGCTCGGTGAGATGGATGCCGTGCAACTCGCCGAGACCACGATGGATCCGCGTCATCGCACGCTGCGCCGGATCACCATCGACGATGCCGATGAAGCGGCCCAGGTCTTCGATCTGTTGATGGGCTCCGAGGTGGCTCCGCGCAAGGAGTTCATCGTCCACAACGGTGGGCAGCTGACCGAGGACGACTTGGACTTCTGAGGTCTCGTCGGCGCAGCGCCCTACGATGCACCCATGGGAATGTCCCTGCTCCAGTTCGTGCTCTCGCTGGTTATCCCCGCGGCCGTCACGGTGTTGGCGCTCGGGTTGGTGATCGTCGTGGTCATGAAGCTTGCGATTCGCGACGGCATACATCTGCAGCGTGACGAGACCGAGGAGGAGTTCCTCGAGCGCATGCGCAAGCAGATCGAGGATGACCGCGCGCAGACTCCCGAAGAGCCGCCGGCCGACTGAGGCTCCTCGGGCACCGGCCGCGGGCTACACGACGTGGTGTAGCGCTCCCGTGTCGACGTCGTACATGAAGCCACCGACCGCGACCGTCTCTGGGATCAGCGGGTGGGAGGTGATGCGGCGCACGTCGGCGCGCAGGGTCGCCTGTTGGTCGGTGACGACATGGAAGGCGTGCCAACTGACGTCTTGACCGGCGAGCTCACCGATGCGCACCTGGAGGTCCTGCTCGGTGTTGAGGGCCATGGCGCAGCGCGTATGCGGCACCACGAGGATGCGTTGGACGTTGAGCAGGTGAACCCCGAGGACCAACGCCTCCAGGGCGGCCTCGGTCACTCGCCCTCCCGGATTGCGGAAGATCTTGGCGTCTCCCTGGGCGAGCCCGATCATGTGCAGCGGATCGATCCGGGAGTCCATGCACGTGACGACGGCGACTCCAGCGCGCGCGATGCCGTCGAACTCTCCGCTGAAGTCGGCAGAGTACGCCGCGTTGGCGGCCACGAGGTCGGCGAAGGGGTCGGCTGCTCCGCTGAGCGGATCGGGGGAGTCGGTGGCGGTCGGTTGCTGGTCGGCCATGACTACAAAACTAGACCCAGGTCGATGGGGTGGTCGGGGTGGCGGACACTCTGCGGAACAGCACGAGCGCCAACAGCGCGGCGATGACCGCGCAGCCTGCCGCACCGAGGAAGACCGCATGCTCCTGCACGATTCCGGCCTCCTTGAGGAGTCGGGTGAACTCGGGGCACCGGCTCTTGCCGTCGCACACCTCACGCACGGGCAAGATGACGCGCTGCTCGGCGTAATAGCGGCGCAGCCCGATGGTGGTCAGGGCCGAGATGCCGACCAGCATGCCGACCATGCGGGAGACCACCACGAGCGCAGTGGCCAAGCCGTGCGAATCGTCCGGCGTCGTCGCGAGCACGGCGGCGTTGACCGGAGCGAGCGCGAGGCCGAAACCAAAGCCCCCCAGCAGCAGCGGGAAGGTCGCCGTCCAGTGCCGCAGGCTGTCGATGTCCCACCTGGTGAAGAGCAGGAACGCCACCGCGGCCAGCAGCATGCCGGCGCAGGTGATCGGCCCCGCGCCGAAGCGTCGCAGGAGGAAGCCGCCGACGATCGCGCCGACCGGTAGTGCGATGAGGAACCGGACGAGGACGAGCGCGGCTAGGACCTGGGAGGAGGCGTAGATCGTCGTGCGGGCGAAGATCGGGATGTCGATGAGCGCGGCGATGAGGGCCGCACCAATGAAGAAGCTCACCAGAAGCGCGCCCCAGGCCGCGGGCGGAGCGAACGTGCCACGGGGGATGATCGGCTGCTCCGCGCGGCGTACGTGCAGGACGAAGACGGCGCAGCACACGGCTGAGGCGGCGAGGTACCAGCGGCCTTGGGGGGAGAAGACCTGGACTCGTGGGTCCGCGGTCGCGAAGGCGACGATGACGCCGGAGAGGGTCAGGGCGAGGAGCACGGCACCGACGAGATCGGCCTCCCGGGCTGCGGCCCACCACCCGCGGAGGTCGACGAGCGGGCGGGTGGAGCGCAGGCAGTGCACCAAGAACAGAGCGAGGGCGGCGATGCAGACGAGGCCGATGGGGGTCAGCCAGCGGCCCGAACCCGTGATCGGCACGAAGATCGCCCCCCACGTGAGATCCCGCATGAGCGGGCCGGGACGCACGAAGACCAGCGCCCCGGTGGCCACGGTGGCGGCCGCGAGAAGCAGGCCGATGACCGGCGCACCTCGGGCGCCCGGGCCGGAGTGGGGCGAGCTGTCGTCATTGTCGCCGCCGGCGAGCGATCGAATCGCTTGGGCGATGAGGGCGCCGACGACGAGGTTGATCAGGAAGATCACCCGCCAATCGGCGAGCATCACGACGGCCGCGCCAAACAGCGGGCCCAGCACACTTCCGATCTCTTGGACGGCCGAAACCACGCCGAGGGGCACCCCGCGTCGCTCGGGGGGATAGAGGTCGGCCACGAGGGCGAGCGTGGCCGGCACGAGCCCGCCGCCTCCGACGCCTTGGAGGAAGCGCCCGCCCACCATGCTGGGCACGTCGTAGGCCAAGGCGGTGATCAGGGAGCCGAGCGCGAAGATCCCGAGGCTCAGCACGAGCACCGGCACCCGGCCGCGCAGGTCGGAGATGCGCCCGATGAGGGGGACCATGGCGACGTAGCCCAAGAGGAAGCCCGAAATGATGGGTGCGGCGCGCTGCAACTGGTCGATCGGGATGCCGACGGCGCCCATCATCTCGGGCAGGGCGAGCACTACGACGTAGGTGTCGGCCGCTGCGAAGGCGACCGCGAGCGCGGCCAGCCCGAGCAGCAGGCGCCCGGCGCCGGAGCGTGAGGTCATCAGCGTCGGACCGGGTCAGACGCCTTCGGGAGGCGTGATCTCGGTGGCCACGTCGTAGGCCGAGAAGTTGACCGTGTAGGTCATGGGCTCGGTGTCGGGGTAGAACGTGCCGGTGAAGGCCATCTCCCGCACTCGATTGTCGTCGCCGACCGTGTAGGTCGCGTCGAAGTCGCCGGTCGCTGTGGGGATGATCCCGGCCATCGTGGCGCCGTCAACGGTGCCGGTGTAGGACGTCAGGATCTCCTTGTTGTCGGTGCCGCCGCGCTGGGACTCACCCTTCTTAAGCGCGGAGGTCGCCACGAGCAGGGCCGAGAAGCCGCTGTCTCGGGAGAGGAGCATGGCCGGGTTGGGGGCGTTGTAGTCGCCGGGGTCGATGTCGGACCAGCCGGTCGTCAACGGGATCTGGGCATAGACCTTGTCTCCGACCGCCACGACCGGGACCTGGAACTGCTGCCCGCTCAGCGTCACGTCGATCGTGCCCTTGAAGGCGGGGGAGGAGTTGCCGACACCGTCTGCGGCGGCAACCGAGTTGACGCCATCGGGGAGGCCGCTGCTGGTGAGCACCACCTTGACCCCGGGCGTCTCGTCGAGCTTCGTCTTCGCCGCGGCCATGGTCTCGGCGGGAGTGAGCTCGGGGGCGTCCTCTTTCTTGCTGCTGCACGCAGTGAGAGTGCCGAGCGCCAGGAGAGACGCAAGCGTGAGGGCAGCGAACACCCGCCACGGGGGTGCGGGGGGACGATCGATCATGGGAGCAGCCTTGCATAAGCCGCCGCCGGGCCACCGCATCCAGTGATCGGCTGGGGAGCGGGCGTGCCGGATCCGTCGCGTCGCCCGGGCTCGCTGGGCAGCTCGACGGGCGCGCCGCTGGTTGCTGAGGCACGAGCGGGACCGGGTCCCGCCCAGGCGAAGACCAACGCGTCCTCGCCCTTGAGGAACCGGTGACACCGGACGCCGCCGGTGCCTCGGCCCTTGCCGGGGTATTCGGCGAAGGGGGTCACCTTCACGGTGCCGGCGTCAGTGCCGGGGAGCGCTGTCCCGGCACCGGCGACGGTGACCACGGTGGCCTCGCTCGGGTCGAAGGCGCCGAACCACACGACGTACTCACCGGCGCCGAGCCGGATGCCGGCCATACCGCCGCCGGCGCGTCCCTGGGGGCGGACCCCGTCGGCGCCGAAGTGGAGCAGCTGGGCGCCGCTGGAGATGAAGCACAGCTCCTCGTGGCCGGTCACGAGGTCCAAGGCACCGACCACGTCGTCACCATCGGCCAGCCGGATGACTTCCCAGTCGTCCTTGTTGGTCAGCACCTCGGGGTTGACCCGCTTGACGACGCCGGCGCGGGTGCCGATCGCGAGGCCCGGGCCCGTGGCGGCAAGCGCGGTGAGACCCACGACCCGCTCGGCGGGGTTTAAGGCCGCAAACTCGGTGACCGGGGCGCCGCCTTGCAGGTGCGGCTGGTGCGCGGTCTGCGGCAGCGTCGGGAGATCCAGCACGCCGAGGCGGAGGACGCGGCCCCGATTGGTGAGCAGCCCGATGGTGCCGCGCGCTGTGGCCGGAACCGTCGAGACGATCACGTCGTGTTTGGCGCGCCCGCCTCCGGTGCCGGGCACGTCGCGCGTGGTGGTGCGGGCGAGCAGGCCGGTGGAGGACAGGTGAACCCAGCACGGGTCATCGGCGACCTCGAGCGGGGCCGCGGCTCCGACCTGCACTCCGGCGGACTCGAGCAGGATGGTGCGCCGCGGGGTGCCGTAGGTCGCCGCGACCTCGGCCAGTTCGTCGGAGACCACCGAACGCAACAGTGACTCGTCGCCCAAGATCGCCTCGAGCTCTTCGATGCGGGCGCGCAGCTCGGCGGACTCCTTCTCCAGCTCCAGGCGCGAGAACTTGGTCAGCCTGCGCAGGGGCATCTCCAAGATGTAGTCGGTCTGGATCGGTGTCAGGTCGAAGACCGACATCAGCCGCTCTTTGGCGATTGCGGGGGTGTCGGAGGAGCGGATGACTTGGATGACCTCGTCGATGTCGAGGATCGCGATGAGCAGGCCCTCGACGAGGTGCAGTCGCTCGGCGGCCTTGCGGCGGCGGTAGCTCGATCGACGCCGGACCACGTCGTAGCGGTGGCCGAGGAAGACGGTGAGCAGCTCCTTGAGCGCGAGCGTGCGCGGCTGGCCGTCGACGAGCGCCACCGCGTTGATGCCGAAGGAGTCCTCCAGGGGCGTCTGCCGGTAGAGCTGCTCCAGCAGGGCCTCGGGGTGGAAGCCGTTCTTGACCTCGATGACGAGCCGCAGACCGTTGGTGAGGTCGGTCAGGTCCTTCATGTCCGCGATGCCCTGCAGCTTCTTGGACTGCACCAGCACCTTGATGCGGTCCATGACCTTCTCGGTGCCGACGCCGTAGGGGAGTTCGGTGATCACGATGCCCTTGCGGCGCGGGTTGATCGCCTCGATCCGCGCGGTGGCCCGCATCCGGAACACCCCGCGCCCGGTCTCATAGGCGTCGCGAATGCCGTCGAGGCCGACGATCTTGCCGCCGGTGGGCAGGTCGGGACCGGGGATGTAGAGCATCAGGTCGTCGGTGGTGGCTTCGGGATGGGCGATCAGATAGCGCAGCGCTGAGACCACCTCGACCAGATTGTGCGGCGCCATGTTGGTCGCCATACCAACCGCGATGCCCGTGGTGCCATTGACCACCAGGCTCGGGATGGCGGCCGGCAGCACCACCGGTTCGGTTTCGCGACTGTCGTAGTTGGCCTTGAAGTCGACCGTGTCCTCATCGATAGAGGCGGTCATGGCGACCGCGGCCGGGGCCATCCGGCACTCGGTGTAACGCATGGCGGCGGGTCCGGCGTCGGGGGAGCCGAAGTTGCCGTGGCCGTCGACCAGCGGCAGCCGCAGCGACCACGGTTGGGCCATGCGGACCAGCGCGTCATAGATCGCGGTGTCGCCATGGGGGTGGAACCGACCCATCACGTCGCCGACGACGCGGGCGCTCTTGACGTGGCCACGGTCGGGACGCAGACCCATGTCGTGCATCGTGTAGAGGATGCGGCGCTGCACCGGCTTGAGCCCGTCGCGGGCGTCTGGGAGCGCCCGGGAGTAGATCACCGAGTAGGCGTATTCGAGGAAGGACGCGCGCATCTCCTCGCCCACGTCGATATCCAAGATGTGCTCCTCGAAGTCCTCGGGGAGCGGTTCGGGGGTCTTGCGGCGGGCCATGGGCGGCATTCTCCCCGGCGGCTTGGAGGACGCGTCTGGGGCGCGCCGGTCGGTGCCGGATACATTCAGGCGGTGACTGCGACAGAGCCCAACGAGGCATCCCCGGGCTTGGCCGCCCCGGCCCATTGGGAGGCCGACGTTGTCCTGCGGGACGGGCGTACGGCGCACCTGCGTCCGATCCGCCCAGAGGACGCCGAGCTGATGGTGGACTTCTATGGCCGGGTCTCGGCGGAGTCGAAGTACTACCGCTTCTTCGCGCCGATGCCGGAGCTGTCCGATCACGATGTCTTCCGCTTCACCCATGTCGACAACCGCGACCGGGTTGCCTTCGTGATGCTCGTGGCCGCGCAGATGATCGCGGTCGGGCGCTACGACCGCGTCAACGAGACCGACGCCGAGGTGGCCTTCCTCGTCGAGGACGCCCATCAGGGGCGCGGCATCGGGCAGATCCTGCTGGAGCATCTGGCGCAGGCGGGCCGGGAGCGCGGCGTGCACCGGTTCTTGGCGGAGGTGCTGCCCGACAACGTGCGGATGCTGCAGACCTTCCGTGAGGCGGGCTATCAGGTGTCGGGCGGCTTTGAGGACGGCGTCATGACCGTCGAGTTCCCGATCGACCCGACCGATACCGCCTTAGGCGTGATGCAGCAGCGTGAGCATCGCGCCGAGGCCGCCTCCATCGAGAAGTTCCTCAATCCCGCGTCCGTGGCCGTGATTGGCGCGACGCGGCGCCAAGACACCATCGGGCATGCGCTGGTGCGCAACCTCGTGGCGGGCGACTTCAGCGGACGGGTGTATGCCGTCAACCCGGCCGCGGCGGCCGTCTCCGGGCTGCCTGCGTTTGAGCGGGTCGGCGATATCCCCGGAGACGTTGACCTCGCGGTCGTGGCGGTTCCGGCCGAGGCCGTCCAAGACGTGGTGCTCGACTGCGCCGCCAAGGGCGTGCGCGGCCTCGTGGTGATCTCGGCCGGCTTCGCCGAAGCGGGTCAGGAGGGCCGCGGTCGGCAGCGGCGTCTGGTAGGCCTCGCGCGCTCCTACGGCCTGCGCCTGATCGGCCCCAACTGCCTGGGCGTCATCAACACCGACCCGGAGATCTCGCTCAATGCGTCGCTGTCCCGGGTGATGCCGCCCCGCGGGCGCGCGGCCTTCTTTTGCCAATCCGGGGCGCTGGGCTCGGCGATCCTGGAGAAGGTCAACAACCGCGGACTCGGGCTCTCGACCTTTGTCAGCGCCGGCAACCGGGCGGACGTCTCCGGCAACGACCTGCTGCAGTACTGGGAGGAGGATGCCTCGACCGAGGTGATCCTGCTCTATCTCGAGTCGATCGGGAACCCGCGCAAGTTCTCCCGGATTGCCCGCCGCGTCTCGCGCCGCAAGCCGATCGTCGCGGTGCGCTCGGGCTGGTCGACCCAAGGCGTGCCGATGGGTCGCTCGGCGGGGCGCAAGGCCGCACCGATCGAAGCGGTCGACGCGATGTTTCGTCAGGCCGGCGTCGTGGGCGTCAACAGCCTCGATGAGATGTTCGATGTGGCGCAGTTGCTGGCCCACCAGCCCCTCCCGCGGGGCCGGCGCGTCGCGGTCGTCGGCAACTCACACGCGCTGGGCCTGCTGGCCGGCGACGCAGCCGTCGGCTCCGGACTGCAGGTGGAGCGCTCGGTCACGTTGGGGGCCGACGCCACCGCCGATGACTTCGAGGACGCGCTCGATGCGGCCATCGACGACCCCGCGGTCGACGGAGTGGTTGCGGTCTACATCCCTCCGCTCAACGTCACCGGCGAAGACGTCGCGAACGTCCTGGCGGCTGTGGGGGAGCAGTCCGACAAGCCGCTCGTCAGCTCCTTCCTCGGTGCTGAGGGTGTGCCCGAGCTGTTGCGGGTGCCCGATGTGGCGGGTGCGACGGCAGGGCGCGGTTCGGTGCCGTCATACCCCGCGGTCGAGGCGGCCGTCCGTGCGCTCGCGCGAGTGGCGGAGTATGCCGAGTGGTTGCGCGTGCAGCAGGCGGCGGACGAGGAGGAGGGCGCTGACGACGAGGCGTTGCTGCCCACCGACGTCAACGCGGCCAAGAGGGTTGTCTATTCGGTCTTGCACGCAGCCCCCGAAGGGCGCGAACTAACCCCCGCCGAGGCCACGGAGTTGCTGGACGTCTTTGGTGTCACGGTCTGGCCGTCGACGCCGGTCGCCTCCCTGGACGAAGCGATCGCGGCGGCCGCGGAGCTGGACTGGAAGGTCGTGCTGAAGGCAACCGCACCGCATCTGCGGCAGCGGCCGGACTTGGCACACGTGTGGCGCAACATCGGCAGCCCCGACGAGATGACGATCGCCTGGAACGGGCTCTGCGACGTGATCGACCACCCCGACCAGGCCGGCTTCGTGGTCCAGCGCGTGGCGCCCCCCGGCGTACCCGTGTCCCTGGCGACGCTGGAGGATCCCCTCTTTGGGCCGGTCGTCTCCTTCGGCCTGGCGGGCCCGCTGACTGAACTCCTGGGCGACCGGGCCTTCCGGATCCCGCCGCTGCGCACGCGCGACGCGGCGGCCATGGTGCGTGAGGTGAAGGCGGCCCCGATGCTGTTTGGCCACCGCGGTGCGGTTCCGGTCGAGGTGACCGCGGTCGAGGAGTTGCTGCGCCGGATCGCCCATCTCCAAAACGAACTCCCGCAGGTGCGCAGCCTTGAGTTGCCGCTGGTGCTCGCGGGGGAGGATGGCGCCACTGTGCTCGGGGTGCGCTGTCGCGTTGAGCCCGTGCCCGATCCGCGCTCGGGTTGGTTTGTCCGGAGACTCGATGCGCCGGTGGCCGACACGGTGCCTGGATGACGTCTGACCCTCAGGAGAGCACCTCCCACCTCACGACGCTCGCGGGCTTGTCGCCGTTGGTGAAGCGGATCCTCCTCGGCGCCGGCTTCTCCGCGCTGGGCGGTGGGCTGACCATGCCCTACCTCTACGTCTACCTCGTCCACGTCAGAGACTTCTCCACGAGCACGGTCGGGTGGGTCTTCGCGTGGATGGGCCTGCTCGGATTCCTCGCGGCGCCGGCGGCCGGCACGCTCATCGACCGCTTCGGACCCCGCTTGGTGATGCTCGTCGGGCTGAGCGTCGAAGCGCTCTCGGTCGCGAGTCTCGGCTGGATCTCCACGGTCCCGCAAGGCGTCGTGGTGGCATCGGTGATCGTCCTCGGCACCGTCGGGCTGTGGCCCGCCTCGACCGCGATGCTCACGCGCCTGGTGCCTGAAGAGCAGCGCGAGCGGGTCTATGGGTTCAACTTCATGCTGCTCAACGCCGGGCTCGGGGTGGGTGGCCTGATCAGTTCGCTGCTGATCAATGTCGACTCGTTGGCGAGCTTCCAGGTGCTCTACCTCATCGATGCCGCGACCTATCTGGTCTTCATCGGGGTGCTGATCAGCCTGCCGCGCGGCACCGGCAAGCCCCCGGTCACCACAGGCGAGGAGGGCATCGAGGCCGATCCGGCGGAGCATTCGGTCGAACCCTCATGGGGCGAAGTGCTGGCCGACCGCAAACTGCTCGCCTTCGTTGCGGTCTCGATCCTCGCGATCACCTGCGGCTACGCCCAGATGGAGACGGGTCTCGCGGCGTATGCCGTCGATGTCGCCGGGGTCCCGGCTCGATCGCTCGGCTGGGCCTACGGCGCCAACACGGCCGCCATCGTGCTCGGGCAACTTGTGGCGCTGCGACTGATTCAAGGCCGCCGGCGCACGGCTGTGTTGGCGTCAGCCGGTCTGTTGTGGACGGTGTCGTGGATCGTCATCGGCCTCTCCGACGTGGCGTCGGGGTGGATGGCAGCGGCGGCGATCGTTGTCGGGCTCGGGCTCTTCGGCTTGGGTGAGACTCTGTGGGCGCCCGTTGCGCCGGCCGTGGTCAACGCGTTGGCGCCCGAACGCATGCGAGGCCGCTACAACGCGCTGCAAGGTGTCGCCTGGACCGTCGGCTCCATTATCGGCCCGGCTTCTGCGGGGCTGCTGATCGGTCACGGCCTCGCGCACCTGTGGATCAGCGGGGTGATCGCCGGCAGCCTGCTGGGTGCACTCGGCATGTGGCGGTTGCGCACACTGCTCGGGGATGAGATCGACGGAGTTGTGCTCTCCACAGGGTCCGCGCCAGGTAGTCGCGACGACCATGATTCGTGACAGACTGCCCGTCATGCGTAATCGCGCCACCGCCGAACCCCGTCATACCGACCGGATGCGCGAGCTGCGCACGGCCATCGAGCTCACCGGCTATTACCCCGAAGTGGTGTGCGACGGGGTCGCCACCGCTGTCGCCGGAGAGTCCGTGGCGGCCTTTTATGTCCACCACGAGACGACGTTTGAGCGCGATGAGATGCGCCGCCACCTCACGGTGATTGTGATGACCCCGAGCCGGCTGATCCGGGCCCACACCGATGAGCATGCCGGTGACGATCTGCTCCCGCAGCCCTACACCTCCACGACGACCGAGGCGATCCCGCTCTCGGGCGTTCGCTCGGTCGCGGTGACTCGCATGGTCACCAATCCGACCTCGGCCACCGTGCACCCGCCCGCCGAGGTTGTCTTGACCATTGGGTGGGGTGCGGTCACGCGCCTCGACCTCGAGCCCGCCGGCTGCGCCGACGCTCAGTGCGAAGCCGATCACGGCTACACCGGTCTCGCGGTCCCCGAAGACTTCTCCGTGCGCGCTTCGGAGGCCGCTGATGGTGACGCGGCGGTGGCTCGGCTGCTGAGTTTCGCTGAGGCGCTCTCCGCGCGGACCCGCACCGCGTGAGCGAAGGGCTCGTCCTCCCCGCCTATGGGGAGCGATCGCTGAGCGATGTGCTCGCGGCTGTGGCGAGCGCCCTCGGTCATCCCGATGAGCAGGGCGCCCGCGCTTGGTCGCTGCCTGATGCGCCCGCCTATGTCGTGTTTCTCGTCGATGGGCTGGGCGCCCGGCTCCTGCGTGACTATGCCCACGCCGCGCCCTACCTCTCGGGACTGCTAGATCCCGGCCGGGTCGGCACGGCGTCGGTTCCGTCCACGACGGCCACCAGCCTCGCCTCGCTCGGGACCGGCCTGCCCCCAGGAGCGCATGGCATCGTCGGCTACACCAGCAGGATTCCCGGCACCGATCGCCTGCTCAACGCGCTGAGTTGGGACCGCCAGGTCGACCCCCTGGAGTGGCAACCGCACGGCACCGTCTTCGGCCGGTTGGCCGCGGCCGGGTGCCGGGTGCGTGTGGTCAACAAGCGAGAGTTCGCCGACTCCGGGCTCACCGTCGCGTCCCAGCGGGGCGCGGAGTTCGTCGGCGCAGACCGAGTGGGGGAGAAGATCGCTGCCGCGCTCGCCCCTGCTGGGCGCTCGGTTCGCGGTGTGGGTCAACCGGAGCTCACCTACCTCTACGAAGGCGACCTCGACTGGACCGGGCACCGCTATGGCGTTGCCTCAAGCCAGTGGCTGCAGCAACTCAGCGCCGTCGATGCGCAGTTGGAGCAACTACGCGAGGCGTTGCCTGCCTCGACGCGACTGCTCGTGGTCGCCGATCACGGCATGGTTGACTCGCCTCCGGGGGAGCGGATCGACGTCGATCAGGACTCCGACCTGCGTGCCGGGGTGGCCCTGTTAGGCGGCGAAGCGCGCTTCCGCCACGTCTACTGTCACGCGGGCGCGGTGGCCGATGTTGCTGCGGCGTGGACCGAAAAGCTGGGAGCGCGGGCGGTGGTCTGCTCACGTGACGACGCAGTCGCGAGGGGCTGGTTCGGCCCCGTCGCCCCTTCGGTCCTGCCGCGCTTGGGTGACGTGGTGGCGGCCTGCACGGGCAGCGCGGCCCTCCTCAGCCCGTCGGCCTTCCCGTATGAAGTCGGCCTAGTGGGGCTGCACGGCTCCCTGACCGCAGCGGAGATGGAAATCCCGGTCCTGCTCGATTGACCTCAGGCGAATGGGCTCAGGCAAACGGGAGCGGCTCGGCGAGGGAGACGGCTCGGGCCCGTGCGGCCGTCATTCGGCGCCGGTGGTGTTGGCGGCAGAGCACTTCGTAGGCGACCTCGGGTGGTGGACCATCGTCGTGGGTGTCCACGTCGCCGACCACGATCACCTCTCCTTCGACGACCATGATCCCGTCCTCGGTGCGGGCGTTGTGGGTGGCGCGTTTGCCGCACCAACACAGGGCCTCGACCTGCAGCACGTGCATCCGGTCGGCGATCTCCACCAGCCGTGCGCTCCCGGGGAACAGCAGGCTGCGGAAGTCGGTGAGGATGCCGAAGGCGAAGACGTCGATCTGGAGGTCGTCAACGACCTTGGCCAACTGGTCGATCTGCCGGGCCGTATAGAACTGCGCCTCGTCACAGATGAGGTAGTCGATGCGGGCGCCGTGGGTGAGGTTGTCGACCACAAATCGCCAGAAGTCGAAGTCGGGGTCCACTTCAACTGCGGCGGTGCTGAGTCCGAGGCGGCTGGTGAGTTGCGCCGCGCCACCGCGATCGTGGGTGGTGAAGATCCGGCCGATGCGGCCGCGCGCTGCATAGTTGTGGTTGGTCTGCAGCGCCAGGGTGCTCTTCCCGGAGTCCATCGTCCCGGTGAAGAATTGAAGCTCCGCCACGAACGCGCAGCCTAGTCCTGCCCGCCGCCAAACATGATCTCGTCCCAACTCGGCACCGACGCTCGGCCGCGGTTCTTGCGCACTTCGCGGCGGGCGGGCGCGTTGGGGTCGGAGCCGTCTTCAGGATCCGTCTCTGGCTCTGCCTCTGCGGACGGCTGGTCGGCCTTGTCGTGAGAAGTGGCCGCTCGGCCGGATGCGGCCTCGGTGGCGTCGCCGTCGTCGGCCTGGTCGTCGGCCCGGTCATTGGCCTGGTCGTCGACTCGGTCGTCGTCATCCTCGTCGTCGTCGGCGAAGAAGGCGTCCAGGGGCATCTGTGACTCCCAGGTCTCCTCCGCGTCGCGGACCAACTGCAGCGCGTCCTCACCCAGATCGCGTGGGCCCGCATTCTGCGGCCCCTGATCCTGGCTGCCCCGCTCTTGGTGGCCCCGGTCTGGGTGCACACCGTCTGCAGGCGACTCAGTGCGTTCGTCCCGGCCGCTGCTGTCGGCGGGCGTGGGATCGGTGGAGCCCACCACGCCCAGGTGTCGAAGCGGCGTGGGTGCCGGAGGTGCCGGCTCGGGCTCTTCGGCCAGATCGCCGGTCAGCCACTGGGCGTCACGGTTGACGGGGGAGACGTAGTTGCCGGGCACGTCGAAGACGAACTCTGCCGAGCCGTTGCGTGCGGGGGTGCGGTAGTCGCAGACGAGCGTCCAGCGGCCATCCTCGCGCTTCCAGGCGTCCCACTCGATGCGGTCGGGGGCCACATTGAGGGGTCGCAACACGGCGCCGACGGCGTCGGCCAGCGTGCGGCCGCTCGGTTCGCGGTGTTCGTGGGTGCGGCGCAACGAAGAGCGTTGCGCCCGGTCGGCGATGTGGGCGCGCTCGGCCAGCACCGGACCGGCATACGGCATGATCTGCTCGACCGGGCAGCGGGCCGCTTCTGCGACCTGCTCCGGTGTCTCGCCGGCTCGGATGCGCGCCTGGATGTCACGGGGGCGAAGCACACTGTCCATCTGGATCTCCAACTGCCCGATTCTTGAGAGGTCGCCGCGCAGGGCGGCCCGTAGCGAATCGTCGACCTCCAGAGTGAACTCGGTGCCGTCCGAGCTCACGAGGAGCAGGCGGTTGCCGTCCTTGCTGCACCCCGCCAGGGTGAGCCGCACCATCGTTTGCTCCCACTGTTGCCGGCCTCGCTGCGGCGAGCCTACGCCAGCGGCGGCCCCGGT